>JAPUJD010000324.1 GCA_027296385.1 Acidobacteriota bacterium
TGCGACCGGGTGGCCTGGCTCGAGCACGGCCAGGTGGTCGACACCGGTCCGCCGGCGAAGATCCTCGAGCCCTATCGCGACTCCGTCATGAGCCCCACGGACGCCCTCTGACCGAACCGGTGGGAACAGCGAACCCAATCCCGCTACCAGGCTACTGCGTCGTAAGTCCTGCGGCGAACGACTAGTGACGCAGGACACTAGAGTTGCCGTCTGTGTCGTCACCCACAACTGTGAGTCCGACGTGGCTTCCTTCCTGGCGGCAGTGGCGGGCCTGCGTGAGCGCCCGTGGGAAGTGGTCGTCGTCGACTCGGGCAGTCACGACGGCACGGTCCAGCTTCTCCGGGAGTTCTCGACCACTCTCGCCCTCAGAGTCGAGGCGCTGAGCGAAAACGTCGGCTACGCCGCGGCCATGAACCGAGCCCTCGAGCTTACGGATTGCCCGTGGATCCTCGCTCTCAACGCGGATACCAGCCCCGAGGCCGGGTTCCTCGGTGCGCTACTGAGCCGAGCCGAGCGCCACCCCGAGCTCCGGGTCGCCGCGGTCACCGGCCGGCTGGCGAGGCCGGGAGAGCCTGCGCGGCTCGATGCCTGCGGCATGTTCCTGACTCCGAGCTGGCGACACCACGACCGTGGCTCGGGCGAGCTAGATCGGGGGCAGTGGCGCACCCCGCAACGCGTCTTCGGAGCCACCGGTGCCGCCGTCCTGCTGCGGCGACGCGCCCTCGACGACGTGGCAACCGGCGGTGAGATATTCGCCAGCGAGTTCCACTCCTTTCGCGAAGACGCGGAACTCGCCTTCCGCTTGCGCGAGCGCGGCTGGGAAGTACTCTACGAACCCCTGGCGGTAGCAGAGCATCGGCGCTTCAATACGCCGAATAGGCGGCGCGCGATGCCGGCCCATGTCAACTACCACTCCCTCAAGAACCGCTACCTCCTGCGAGCGTACCATCAGAGTTTGGCCAATCTATTGCTCACCCTGGTGCCCACCCTGCTGCGCGATCTCGGCGCCCTGGCCTACGCAATCGCGCTGGAGCGCAGCTCGCTCGGCGCCTACCTATGGTTATGGCGCAACCGTCGTCGCATTCTCGCCAAGCGCCGCCAGCTGAGGGCTCGGCGGTCCGCGCCTCAAAGACGCGTCGACCGCTGGTTCTGGACCCGCGGGCTGCCCCTGTGAGACCGCTGCGGATCGCCCTGCTCGGGGGTCGGGGCGTACCCGCTAGCTACGGCGGCTACGAGACCTTGACCGACGAGCTCGGCCGGCGACTGGTCGAGCGAGGCTTCGAGGTCACTGTCTATTGCCGCTCGCACTACACGGATCGACGCCTGACGCAGCATCGTGGTATGCACCTGGTGGTCCTGCCGACCGTGAAGTCCAAGTACCTCGACACGCCATTGCACACGCTGCTGTCGGTCCTTCACGCCGCCAGCCGGCCCTTTGATGCCGCTCTCGTCGTCAACTCGGCCAACGCAATGTTCGTGCCCCTACTGCAGGCCAACGGCATCCCAACGGCCCTCAATGTCGATGGCATCGAGAAAAGACGCGCCAAGTGGGACTGGCCGGGGCGACTGGTCTTCGCGCTCTCCGAACGCCTGGCTACCGTCGTGCCCGACGTGCTCGTCACCGACGCCAGGGTGATCGCCGAGCACTACCGGCGCAAGTACGGCGTCGACTCGGAGATGATCCCCTACGGCGTCGACCCGACGACACAGCCACCGGGCGCCACCCTCGAGGAGCTCGGACTCGAGCCCGGCCGATACTTCCTCTACGTGAGCCGCTTCGAGCCCGAGAACAATCCCCACCGCGTGGCCGAAGCCTATCGCCAAGTCGGGGGCGAGCTGCCCCTAGTCATGGTCGGGACCGCTCCCTACGCCGACCGTTTCATTCGCAGCTTCACCGCGGGCGCGGACTCGAGGATCGTCTTCCCCGGTGCGATCTACGGCCGGGGTTACCGCGAGCTGCTGTGCCACGCGCTGGCCTACATCCAGGCCACCGAGGTCGGCGGAACGCATCCGGCACTGGTCGAGGCCATGGGTCTGGGAGCCAGTGTCGTGGCCAACGACACACCGGAGAACCGTGAGGTCGTGGGCTCGTGCGGGCGCTACTTCGACGTCCGGGAGCCAGCCTCTCTAGCCGCTGTTCTCGACGAGACCCTGCGGCACCCAGAACGGGCGCGGCACGATGGTCAGCGCGCCGCCGAGCGGGCCCGGGAGCGCTATTCCTGGGAACGCGTCACCGACAGCTACGACCGGCTCTTCCGCCTCCTGGCCGAGAGGCGTCAGTACAGCGGTTTGAAACCTCGCAACCACGACATAGGCCTTTGAGATACGCTCTGGCGCCAAGAGCTCAGTCACGTCCGTCGTAGAGATCGAAAATTGCTCAAGAAAAGAGCCCGAATCGTCGCCTCGGTCCTGCTGGCCATCGATCTGGTCGGTGTAGCCTTGGCCTTCCTGCTCGCTTACTGGCTGCGTGACACGGCGCTGCCTGCTCTCGGGCTGCGGCCGCGAAATCTCTACCCCCTGAGCCTCTACCTGCCACTGCTCCCCCTGGTACTGGGCATCTGGGGCGTTCTCCTCTACCATTTCGGCGCCTACAAGTCCCATCGCACGATCTCGCTGATCGACGAAGCCTGGTCGATCCTCCGCGTCACGGGTTCCGGAGGCGCGCTGCTGGTCCTGTGCATCTACCTTTTCCGGCTCGACGCCGCGCTGCTGGGCCAAGACGACATCAGCCGGCTGTGGATCGCGCTGCTCGCGGCCGGCTCCGCCCTGGCGATCCTCGCCGGCCGGACCACCGTTCGCCTGCTCTCCCGTTTCGTCCGCTCGCGCGGCTACAATTACCGGACGATTCTCGTGGTCGGCACAGGCCCCGCGGCGCGATCTATCGCTGAATCGATCGAGCGGCACGGCTACTGGGGGTACCGCATCCTCGGCTTCGTCAAGTCGGACGAGGACGACTCCGTCGAGAGCATCGCCCAGCCCGTGGTCGGCGCGATTGCCGACATCCCTCGCCTGATCGAGAGCGAGGTCGTCGACGAGGTGATCTTCGCCGTCCACCGGGCTCAGTTGCAGAAGCTCGAGGACCTCTTCTTGCAACTCGAGGAGCAGGGAGTCCTCGTCCGCCTGGCGCTGAACTTCTTCCCCCACACCCGTGCGCGGGTCACGGTCGGAGACCTCGAGGGCCTGCCCTTGCTGACCTTCTCGACAGCGCCGTCGAGCCCGCTCTTGCTGGCGATCAAGAGGGGGCTCGACCTGGTGATCTCGGTGGTTCTCCTCGCCTCCGCGCTACCCGTCATGGGTGCAATCGCGCTCGCCATCAAGCTCACATCGAGCGGCCATGTGCTCTTCCGGCAGATCCGTTGTGGGCTCAACGGCCGGAGATTCACCATCTACAAGTTCCGCACCATGGTCGAGAACGCGGAGCACCAGCGCTCGCATCTCTCCCACCTCAACGAGATGGACGGCCCAGTGTTCAAGGTCCGGCAGGATCCCCGGGTGACCCGGCTCGGTCGTCTGCTACGCCGCTTCAGCCTCGATGAGCTGCCACAACTGTGGAATGTGCTCAGCGGCAGCATGAGCCTGGTGGGCCCACGGCCGGCAATTCCCGAAGAAGTTGCCCAGTACGAGCGCTGGCAGCGACGGCGGCTCTCGATGCGCCCGGGCTTGACCTGTTTGTGGCAGGTCAGCGGCCGCAACGAAGTCGATTTCGGCCGCTGGATGGAACTCGATCTCGAGTACATCGACTCCTGGAGCCCTTTGCTCGACCTCAAGATCCTGGCGCGGACGGTGCCGGTGGTACTGAGTGGCCGCGGCGCTTCCTGAACCTACCGGACGCGGCGGCAACCCGGCCGCACCTGCTGTCTCCGTCATCGTCGTCAACTGGCGCCGGGAAGAAGCCACGGTCTCCTGTGGGCTACGAGTCCTGGCCTGGGAAGAACTCAGTCCGGCCCTCTTCGTGGTCGACAACGGGTCCGGAGCAGCCGTCGTCGCACGGATCGCGAGCCAGCTCGCCGGCGCCACCGTCTGCGCCAGCTCCAGCAACCTCGGGTTCGGCGGAGCCAACAACCTCGTTCTCGACGACATCGCCTCCGAGTTCGTGCTCTTGCTCAACAATGACGCAGAGATCAACGAGGAGTCGGTGACGCGCCTGGTGCGATTCCTCGAGAACCGACCGGAGGCCGGAGTCGCCGGTCCGGTACTCGAGTCCACCGCACCCCAGCATCACGTCATCGCGGCCGGTGGTCGCAATGTCCTGCGCTACGGACGGACCCACTACAGCGCCGCCGAGCGTGCCGTCGAGCTCCAGGCGAGCCAGCCCTACAGCGTGGACTACGTCCCGGGCACCGTCGCTCTCATCCGTTGCGGTCTGCTACGTCGACTCGGCGGCTTCGACGAGGACTACTTCTTCTCCGGCGAGATGGCGGACCTATGCGCACGCGCCATGGACGCTGGTTTCGGCAGCTTCGTCGTTCCCACCGCGCGGGCGGCTCACGACCTCGACCAGGCGGGGCCGCTGCGAGCCTCCCTTTATCCATACTACAGCCTGCGCAACCGTTTCCTGTTCATCCGTCGGCACCGGCATCGAACGTTTTGGCCCTCGGCCTTGTGGACGGCGCGAGGCATGTTGCGCTGGATCACTTCGCTGGCGACGGGCCGCGTCGCCCTCGCACGCGGCCTGGGTCTAGCGCTGGTCCACGGCCTGCGCGGGCGCTTCGGCGCCGCCCCGGGAAGACTCTCGTGATGGACGCTGAACCCGCTGTCGACGTTGTCGTACCGGCCTGGAACTCGAAGCACTGGCTCGGCGATTGCCTGGATGCCCTCCGATCTCAGACCCTCCCAGCGCGCACCATCATCGTGGTCGATGACGCCTCGACCGACGGTACCGGCGACTGGCTTGCCAAACACGCAGGCGACCTGCGCGTGGCGCATCTCGATCGCAACCGTGGATTCGCGGCAGCGGCGAACCGTGGCCTCGAGCTTTCGACCGCGCCCTTGGTCGCACTGCTCAACGCCGACACCCGCGCCGATGCGGGATGGCTCGAGGCCCTCGCGGGCCATCTCGCTCGGGCACCGCAATCGGTCGGGTTCGCCGCCTCGAGAATCCTGCAGCTGAGAGCTCCGGATAGAATCGACAGCGCCGGCGACCAGTTCAGCTGCTACGGTTCGGCGCTCAAGCGCGGCCGGGGCGATGACTCGAAGAATTGGTCCCGGGCGGACACGGTGCTCTCCGCCTGCGCCGGTGCCGCTCTCTACCGCCGGAAGATGTTGGACGAGATAGGATCCTTCGACGAGTCCTTCGAGAGCTACCTCGAGGACGTGGATCTGGGGATGAGGGCACGACTCGCCGGCTACACCTGCCTCTTCGTGCCCAGCGCTCGGGTTCTTCACCAGGGCGGCGGTTCGGGTCTGCCACGCCCGCGCTACGTCCGCCTGATGACGGCCAACCGCGTGGCCACGATCCTGCGCAATTTCCCCGGGTCGGTCCTGCGCCGCCACTGGCTGCGGCTCCTGTGGGGCCAGTGGTACTTCCTCCTCGCCTATCGGCGTCCCTGGCATTCGGCTCTCGGCTACGTCAGCTTGCTGCGCCGGCTCGGCACCATCCTGCGCCGGCGGCGCTCCACCCAGGCGAGCCGGCGCGTGAGCAGCGACGAGTTCGAAGGCTCGCTAGCGCGGGACCTTGGCGAGCCCCCACTGCGCTGGCTTCTGGGGCAACGCCTGCGCGGCCGATGAGAATCGCCTACCATCTGGCCACACCGCCCGCTCCGCTACCGAGCCTCGACGCCGCGGTTCAGGAGGTCGACGCGCTACGCGCTGCTTTCGGCGGCACCCTCACCCAGCTCTACCCCGCTGCCTCCTACCACGCTTGGGTCCCGCGGCGCTGGTTGCTGCCGAGCCAGGTCCGCCGCATCGTCGCACTCGATCGGGAGGTCGACCTCCACCACCTGGTGAGCGATCGGCTACTCCCCTTCCCGGTGCTGACGCAACTTCGCAGGCCGGTGATCTACCGGCTCTTGACCTCACCCGAGCGCCAGCCAAGAGGTCTCGCGGCGCTCTCCGGTCCCGTGGTCGTCTCCTCGGTACTCGAAGCCGAGCGACTACGCGGCTGGGGTGCGGCCAAGGTCGAAGTGATCGCACCGGGCATCGACCTCGAGCGCTTTCGCCGGGTGAAGGCGCCGCCGGCCGGCCCGTTCACCGTGATGATGGCATCCGCCCCCTGGACCCGGCGCCAGTTCGCGACCAAGGGCGTCGACGCACTTCTCGAAGCCCTCAGCCGGCGACCGGCGATGCGACTGATCCTGCTGTGGCGAGGTGTGCTCACCGAGGCTGCACAACGACGCATCGAGACGGCCGGCCTGGAGAAGAGAGTCGAGCTGATTCGCCGGCCCGTAGACGTCGCACGGGTCCTCGGCCGGGTCCACATCGTAGTTCTCGCCACGACATCGCCACGAGTCGTGAAGGCCTATCCCCACTCCCTGCTCGAGGGTCTGGCCGCAGGTCGCCCGATCTTGACGAGTCCGCAGCTGGCGATCGCAGAGTGGATCCGCGCGCGCGGGGGCGGAGAAGTCGTCGAGTGCGCCCCCGATCCGCTCGGCAGTGCTCTAGATCGCCTGATGGCCGACTACGAGCCCTATCGCGCAGCCGCCAGAGGCCTCGACCTCGGCCGCTTCTCGATCACAACCTACGTCGATTCCTACCACCAGCTCTACCAGAGCCTCATGTCTCGCTAGCGCCGCGGAGCGGAGAGAGCGCTGCGCAGCCCACTGCGCAGCGCATTGGCGGAGAAATACCGTTCCACGTGTGCCTGGCCCTCGATCGAAAGGCGCTGCCACAGGTCGCGATCCGAGTTCAGGCGCACGACTCCCTCGGCAAAATCGTTGGCGCTCTGTGCCAGCACGGCGTGTAGGTCTGGCATCAGGCCCAACCCCTCGGCAGCGACCGGCGTGGCCACGCAGGGCAGGCCGCGGGCGAGGCTCTGGTGCACCTTGCCCTTGAGGCCAGCACCAAAACGCAACGGGGCGATCGACAGGCGCGATCGCTCGAAGAGGGCGGACAGTTCCGCAACGTACCCATGGATGTGGACCGAGCTGCTGGCCTGACGGGTGATCTCCAGCGGTGGCTCCTCTCCGACGACGTGAAGCTGAAGACTCGGTACCAGGAGCTTGATCCGGGGCCACACTTCGTCGAGAAACCAGAGGATTGCGTCACGGTTCGGGCCGTGGCGGAACCCGCCGACGAAGAGGGCTCCAACTCTACGATCGAACTTCATACACGGTTTGACGGTGCGGTAACAGGTGGGCACGACGGCGACCATGGCACCACTCTGCTGACGCGTCAGGTAGTCACGCTCCACTGGTGAGGTGACGATCGTGGCATCCGCCTCTCTCAGCATCACCAGCTCCTGACGCCGGGTCTTCTCGGCCCGCTTGACGGCCTTCGTATCCCCGAGCAGCGCCGCCTCCCTCGACTCGCGCACCGACCTCAAGTCCACCGTGTCGAAGATCACCCTCGCCTTGGGACAGTGGCGCCGAACCGGCGCCAGAAGACGTCGCGCAACTCCGAGTCGACTGAGAACGACGCAATCCAGAGACGCCCCGCGATGGGATAGAAAACCCTCCAACGAAGCCACATGCGGCATCCGCAGCACCTCGACGCCCATCGCTTCCAAGGCCTGACGCTGCACTCGATCGTCGGTCAGATCGTAGGCCGCGAAGCTCACTTGCCAGTCTAGATTTCTCAGCTCGCCGAGCATGCCGACGAGCCGCTTGCTTCCCCCGTCCCGCGCCGGTGTCGGCAGACGTCGATCGACCACCAGACACTGCCCAAGGACGCCCCGCTGCCGAGCGAGATCGAGACCAACGTCCCTCGTCGGCTGCTCGGCTAGACGCCGGGACCAACGTTCGGCGAAGAGTGCCCGGTTGCTTTCCTGATGTCTCTTCATGCCCTCGTTCAGGTCGGTGCCGGCGGTACCACCTTCCCGGTGGTAAACGCGAGCGCGCGGCTCGTACTCGACTCGTAGACCCCTCTCCCGCAGGCGAAACGCCAGATCGACGTCCTCGTAGTAGCCCGGAGCGTAGGACCAATCGAAGCCACCGAGCTGTTGGAACAGATCGCGCTCGATGATGAGACAAGCGCCGGAGCAGTAGTCCACCTCTCTGGCGAAGCCGACGGCCGGTGCATCCGGATGCAGACCGCGACCGTAGTTCGTCGCCGAGCCGTCCCGCCAGACGATGCCTCCGGCCTCCTGCACCTGACCGTTGGGTGAGACGAGCTGGGCTCCCACCATACCTACGCCGGAGCGTCTCAACCGACCCTGCAGCGCATCGAGCCAACTGTCGCAAACCGCGGTGTCGTTGTTGAGGAACACGAGCTGGTTCCCACGAGCCGCAGCCGCACCGTGGTTGGCCGCCGCCACGAAGCCCTGCCGCAGAGGCAACCGGACCACCCGTAGCCCCGGAGTCGCCCCGAGCGCGTCGGCCAACTCCGGCTGCGAGCCGTCGTCGGCGAGAATCACCTCGAAGGTGCAGCTGTTGACGGCTCGGGCGATCGCATGCAAGCAGCGCAAGGTCATCGGCAGCTGCCCGTACGCCGGAACGACGATCGAAACCGCCGGCTCGGCGTGCTCGACGAACTGCGGAAAGCCGCTCGCCGAATCGAGCCAGGGCAGCGAGGAGCTCGTTGAAAGATCCGGCAGGCGAACTCGAGCCCGGCGACGCAGCGCAGAGAGTCGTTCGCGGAGAAAGGACGGCAGAGGCATCGAGGTCAGCGCATGGCCTGAATTATTTCATTGGCTGGCGAGCAGCGCGCGCACGGCCGCGGCGAAGCGTCGCCGCAGACCGCGCGAGCGCCGAATCGGATCCGGCGGTACGACTGGCGGCGGCACTTCCTCGAAATCAAAGGGAGATCTCGCGACGCCAGGTTTGAAATCCGGTGCGTGAGAAGGCTCCGCCGCCCACTCGCGCAGCTCCGCCGTAGTCGCCGCAAGCGCAAAGTCCCGCCTACAGGCCATCGCCGCACGATCTGCCATAGCAGCCAGTTCTTCGGGGTGACGGGCAGCCCATACCAGGCGCCCGGCAAGTGCCGGCGCATCGCCCACCGGGAAGGTCAGCCCGAGGTCCCCTTCGGCCAGGTACTCACCGATATCTCCCACCTCGTTGTAGGCCACCGGGAGGCCCGCCGCCATCCATTGCACGACCCGATTCTTCGACCCGAGGATGCCCTCGTACATCGGCCGATCCGTGAGCACACCAAGATCGGCTTCTGCAACGTAGCGTGGCACCAACCGTCTCTTGACCCAACCCGCCAAGTGGAAACGCGAGCGATGGGACGAGTCGGAGACGAGCCGGCGAAACCGGGCGTAGGTCGTGTCGTCGTGCCCCTCGATGGCGCCGCCCGTCGACACGAAATGTAACGACGTCTCTTCATCCATGGCTTGTTCCAAGCCCTGGAACAATGTGTCGACGTCGCTCCAGACGTTGTACCCACCGCTCCACAGGACGATGAAGGCGTCCGCCGGTACATGCGGCCCACGCACCACGGGGCTTGCGTCCTCGTCGCCCACCTCCGGCTCGCCGACGGCGCCGCACGGGATCACCGCGGTGAACTCATAGCCACACGTCTCGCCGGAGAGTCGTCCGATCGCACCCAACTCACCGATCGCCGCGAAGCGCTGCCAGCGAGACACCACCGAGATGCGATCCGCTCGGCTCATCACCGGCAGGACCATGCGCCACCAGCGTGGGATCGGCCAGTTCTCGTTTTCGCTTGCCGCCTTGGCCTGGGCCTCGGCCATGGTGTGGCCGAACTGGTCGGCCCAAAAGGGGAGCTCCGAGCTGCTCTGAGCGAGCGCCAACGATCCGTAGATCGTCGCCCCCACCAACGCTGTGGGCCGCCAGCTTTCGATCTCGCGGTCGATGACCGGCGGGTCGAAGAAGGCGGCGCCGTCGAGTCGCCGAATGGGGATACCTTCGACGCGCTCATCTTCGACCAGCTCCCCCGATTCGTAGACACCAGGAATCACCATGGCGATCACTCGCACTGCGTGGCCGTCCCCCGCCAGACCCTTGGCCAGCTGCCAGGTCCGGATTCCGGGGCCGTAGTTCTGGGAAGTATTCTCGAACGGCAGGGGACACAGCCCGCACACGAGGATTCTCTGCTCTCCAGACCCGGTCACCGCTGCTCCTCCCAGAAGAGACGGAGTCTACCCCGCTGCGCCTCGGCGTGACCGCGATGAGAGCCGCGTGGATTTTGCTCTCCTCTCCTGGCACAATCGCCTCCCAACGCATAACCCGCAATCCACGGAGAGAACATTCATGACTCGACTCAGTCTCGACCGCTCATCGCTCACCGCGCTCGTGGGCTCGATCCTCATCCTGACCTGGGGCTGCGCTTCGACACCACCGCCGACGCCAGCCGTCGAGGAGGAGGTCGAGGCTCCGGTCGCGTCCGATGAGAACTCCGAGGCCGCGAGCGACGAAGCGCGGACGGGCGAAGAGCAAGAGTACTCGAATACCCTGCGCTGGACCACCGCGAGCGAGCTAGACAACTTCGCCTTCGACGTCTACCGCGGAGATGACGAAGAGGGACCTTTCGAGCGACTGACCGAGTCTCCGATCTCCGGCGCCGGGACGACCGACATCACCAGCAGGTACTCCTTCGAAGACTCGACAATCGATCCCTACCGGGCGTACTACTACTACGTGGAGAGCATCTCGCTGCAGGGGGTGCGCGAGCAATTCACCCCGATCATCCACGCCAAGCCGAAGCTCCCCGCCGACCCGGGCGACGACGGCGACGGTAACAACGACTAGCCGCCGAAGGCCAGGTAGAGCAGCAGAGTGCACAGAGTCAGTCCACTCACCCACTGCCTCCTCGACGCTCGCGGCTGGTCGGTTCCCGACCGCCGAGCGCGCCACCACCCGGCACCGTAGGCGGCGAAAAAGAACAGACCCGGCAGCATCTGGATCCGGTACCGGGTCTTGACGTGCAGAACCAGAAACAGCCCGCACTGGATGAGGAGAAAACCCAGGACCCACCAACCGGATCTGCGGCCGCGGTAGGGAAAAACGGCAACGCCCCAGGCCACCATGACGAGAATCGCCGCCCACATTGCATACGAGAGCCAGCGGATGACCTGCGCTGCGGTCGAGTTTCCCGCCCGGTAACCGTCACCGCGCTGCCAGACCGCGCCACCCTCGAGCTGCACGGTGAGGAAGGAGTCGCGGCCGAACAGCCGAAAGTACTGGATTCCCAGCTGGCGCCGAAGGCTGGACCAAAGGCCACGCTCACCTAGCGTCTGGACGATCTTGTCGTAGACGATCTCCTCGCGCCGGTCGATGCTGCGCGCGCTCTGCACATAGCGTGGATACTCCGCGACCACGGCGGAGTCCCTGAACTCATGGCGCGACACTTCGTTGAGGCTCAGCCAGAGGTCGAACCGGGCACTGTTTGCCAGCATCAGCCGCCCGAAGTCGCGCTGCTGAGCGACCAGGGTCGGCAGGATGCCGAGGGCGCAGGTTACAGCCAGGGCGAGTAGCGCCGGAAGCCGGCGTCGCGGCGGCCAGAGCCACCACAAGCCGGTACCGAGCAGCGGCAACATGGGAAGCAGCAGGAGCTTGGTCTGGAGACACAACGCCAGGAGCGCGCCACCCGCCACCGCCGCAGCCAAGCCCGGCCCCCATCGCACCAGGACCACCAGGGCGGCCAGCATCAGCGCCAAGTGGAGCACTTCCGGCCACAGATAGTGCGCGAACGCTACGAGCGGCGGATAGCCGACCACCAGCAGAGCGGTCAGGTTCGCGGCCCACCGATCTTCCAGCGCCCGCCACACGAGCTCACGCAGGAGCCAGGCCGCGCCCACCAGCAGGGCGGTCTGGGCCGCCTGGACCAGCCAGACCGAGCCGCGGCCCAGCACGACCAGCGGAGCCAGGAACCAGGCGTAGGCCGGGGGCCAGAACGAGCCCAGGCCGGAGCTTCCCTCCGCGGCCACAGCGCTGGCCGCGCGCAGATACATGCGCTCGTCGCCCAGGCCGGGTTTCGCTTCTGGCAGATGGTACAGCACCAGCAGGACCCCATGGACCGCCATCACCGCGGCCAACCATGGGATCCAGCCCTTGGCATGCAAGCTCACGCCGAGCCGCTCCTCGAGTCGACGAGAAGCATCGACGAATCACCCATCGGAGCGGCCATCCGCCGATGCTACTACCGACTCGACTCCCACCGGCGATGGACAGTCCTCTTCGGAGAATCGCTCCCGACGAGATTCCTCGGACCGGGAGACGGGGTGGTATGATGGGCTGGTTTGGCAGGCGAGGTGTGCCCAGCGCCTCGATCTCCCGTCCTAGTGCACCAGGTTCCCATGCATTCCCGTCTGCTCTCGCTCGCCGTCCTCGTAACGTTGGGTGTTGCTTTGCGCTCACCGACGATGGCGGCTGACCCCGTGGCGGTCGACGTCTTCCGCATATCGGTAGTCGAGGACGGCGCTTATCGGGTTACCTACGAAGACTTGGCCGCCGTCGCGCCAATCGGCATCCCCGACAGTCGGCGGTTGGCCCTTTCCAACCGCGGGCAGGCGCTACCGATCTGGGTCGAAGACGGCGGCGACGGCAAGTTCGACGCCGGCGATGCGTTCGAGTTCGTCGGCCGCCACCTGACCGGCAACGTGTCCTTCTACAGCAGGCACTCGCGTCACAACATCTATCGTCTCGAGCTCGCCGGAGCGAATCCCCAGCGCATGGAGCCCGGTCCGACCGCACAGGTCCCCGGGGTGGCCAGGGCTCCGTTGAGGATCCGCCACCACTTCGAAAACGATGCGGTCATGGTGCGTTTCGCCCAGCGCAAGGGTGATCCTGACACCGAGACCTGGTACTGGCAGCGCTTGAGCTTCCTGAGTGACGATCCCTTCAGCTCGCAGTTCGGCCTCGACGGCGTCGCCCCTGGGCCGGCCGCGCTGCGAGTTGAAATGCGCGGCTGGTCGCGTCATCGCTTCGCCCCGGGCAACACCGAGAAGCAACACCGGGTCGAAGTGCGGCTGAACGACGTGCTCGTGGCAAGTGGCGACTGGGACGGACAGGAGATCTATACGCTCGAGACCGAGCTGTCCGCGTCGCAGATCGCGGCAGGCCAGAGTCGCGTCGAGGTCATGGTCCCCAAGCGCCTGATCGAGGGCGAGGAGGATCCGGTCGTCGACCTCAGCCTGCTCAACTGGATCGAGCTCGACTACTCGCACAGCGGAACCCTCACTGGCGCCCAGACCCGACTCCTCGCCACTGGATCGGGCGAACGACGGGCCGAGTTGCGCGCTCCGGGTGCCGCATCGCTGATCGCGTTCGACGGCAACGGCCACCGCTGGATCTCGCGCTCGGTCTCCGAAGGCGAGGTCGTCTTGGCTCCGGTGCTCTCGTCCGACGACGCTTCGTTGGTGACGGTGCGCGACGGAGGCTTCCGGTCGCCAGCCGGAATCTCCGTTGATCGGCCCAGCTCCTGGCGGCGCTCCGACCGTCAGGCCGACTACCTCATGATCGCTCACTCTTCGTTGATCGAAAGCACCCGGCGTCTGGCGGCATACCACCGTTCCCGCGGGCTTACGGTCGAGGTCCTCGACGTCCAGGACGTTTACGACGAGTTCAATCACGGCATCGTCCACCCGCGGGCAATTCGGGACTTCATCGCCTTTGCTCATGGAGAGTGGCGTGCCCCGGCTCCACGCTGGGTCCTACTCGTGGGCGACGCCAGCTGGGACGTCGATCGGCGCGACCTCGACGACGACAACTACGCGGACTGGTCCTACCAACCGCGAGAGGGGGCCCGGGAGGGTTTCCTCAAGAACGCTAGTACGCTCTACGCCGATGGCCCCGAGTATCGCGGTCTCATCCCCACCGGCAGCTACAAGGCCGCCCAGGGTCACGCCGCCAGCGACAACTACTTCGTGGCGCTCAACGAAGAAGATCACCTCCCGGTCTTGGCGATCGGCCGCCTGCCGATCGTGGATCCAGCCGACCTTGACGCGATCATCGACAAGACCATCCGCTACATCGAGGAATCCGGCGTCGGGCCGTGGCGCAGAAGCCTTTTGTGGATCAGCAACGAAGACGCTCACATCAAGCGGCGTACCGACAAGCTGGCGGCGGCGCAGAGCGCTCTTGGCTTCAGCTCGGCCAAGATCTACCCTCTGAAGTCCGAGAAGTCGAACGCCAAGCATCAGGAGCGATTGCTCGATGCCTTCGCCGAAGGCCAGCTGCTGGTCCACTTCCACGGCCACGGTGGCCGTTACATCTGGCGTACCGGAGCGACCGACTACAAGAAGAATCGCGACCTTTTCAACCTTGATCATCTCGACCAGCTGCAGCCCTCGGCACGGTTGCCGATCATTCTCAGCATGACCTGCTTTTCCGCCCCCTTCGACCATCCTCTCGCCGACTCGATCGGCGAGAAGTTCCTCCGCCTCCCGGATCGAGGGGCAGTCGCGGTGCTGGCCGCCTCCTGGCGCAACAGCCCCGCGGCGACGTTCAGCCGCCGACTGGTCGAGGAACTGACTCGACCCCAGACAGTTGGGGAGGCTATCTTGCGGGCCAAGCAGGAGATCTCGCGGCGCGACATGATCGAGACCTACAACCTGCTCGGTGACCCGGCCGTCCCGACGGCGGCGCCTCAGGCTCGTCTCGAGCTGACCGTCGACTCGGATCAGGCCGCGCGGATCCGTCTGGAGGCTCGCTTGCCCGACCTTCGAGCGCCCTTCGACGGCCGGGCCATCATCGAATGGAAGGACGCCGAAGGCACCACCCTGGCGACCGAGGAGATGGCGGTCTCTGGCGGTCAGCTCGAAGCGTTCCTCACCGAGCGGACAGAGGACGCCGAGGCCGTGAGCGTCTACATGTGGGACGCGGAGCAGGGCATCGACGGCATCGGCGCGTTCCACTGGACGACAACGGAAGAAGACGGCGCCCAGGACGATTCGGTGGCCGGCTCGGCCTCACGCTGACTGGTCGCCGGAGTCGATCAGGGCATCGTCCGGCAGATCCGGTAGTCGGATCACCGGCACCGTTCCGTGGGCCTCCAGGAACCCGGTCCAGGACTGATCACCGCCGAGGGCGCGGCGCAGGCTCCAAGCTCGCGGCCACCTCTTGATCGACCCCAGCCAGGACCGCACCTGAAGTCTGAGATCCGGCCAGGCTCGCGCTCGCAGCCGGCGACCCGCCAGCCGCAGCTCGCGGGCCGCGGTGCACGAGCCGGCGGACAAGAGCAACGGCGCCGGCCAGTGGATCATCATCAAGAGGAATCGGTTGCGCCACGAGAGCTGGCGCTTCATGTCCGACCCGCGCACGGCGGTCGCTGAGATCGCGTGGTGAACGACGGCGTCGCCCACGACGACGACCTCCCAGCCGCGCGAGCGGGCTCGCAGGCAGAGATCGATGTCCTCGAAGTAGTAACCGTACAGATCCTCCCACCCGCCGAGAGTCTCGTAGGCTGTCGTGCGCATCATCAGAGCGGCGCCGGTGACTGCGATCACCTCGCGACAGGCCGGAAGCGGCTGGAACTCCTCGAGCGGACGACCGATGCCCTCGTCCCAGGCCTCGCCCGCGAGCGTGATGTTGATCCCCAGAGAGTTGAGCACTCGCGGCGCCCCCCAGATCATGAGCCGTGGCCCCGCGATCACACGCTCGGGTGTCGCCGCCATCACCACGATCAACCGTCGCAGAGCATCCGGCTCGGCGATCGTGTCGTTGTTGACGAAGAACAGATAGTCATGGGCCGGAAGGTGGGTTCGAGCCCAACGCGCACCGAGGTTGTTGGCGGCAGAAAAGCCAACGGACCGCTCCGAGATGATGACGTGCACTCGCGGATGCGCCTCGACCAGGCCCGGCATCGCCTCCTGACACGCGTTGGCCACCACGACGATCTCGAGCGCCACACCTTCGCTCGCGAGTAGGGACTCGAGACAGCGAGCCAGAATGCCGCTACCGCGGTGGTGCACGATGATCGCGCAGACCGAAGAGCGCAGCGTCCGGTTCACAGAGTCGCCGGGGTCAGAATCATGGTCGGTGATTCCCGAGTAGCCTCGTTCATCGAGCGGCCAACCTATCGCAAAGTCGCCCGCCCGGTCTTCACGGACCCATGCGCGAGTTCTCGAAGCGGGCTACCAAGCTTCGCCTCCCAAACTATCCCCTGCCTCCGACTCTCAGGGAGCCGCACCAGACTGCATGATAAAATCCGCTCTGGTTCGTCCTTATCTGGATTTCACCATGAAGCTCAGCTCTCTTTCGACCGCACTGTTGCTGGTGACGCTCGCCAGCGGCTCTGCCCAGGCGACCTCGTACCTCGCCATGACAGATCGAGCTCTCTTCGAGCAGGCTCCGGTGGTCGCGCAGGTCAGCGTTCTGTCTGTCGGACCCGCTCCCGCCCAGGGCGTCCCGTCAATCGACTACATCGTCGTGGTCGAGCGCCTACTCAAGGGCAAGATTGCCGGCAGCACGGTCGTCGTTCGCGTCGCCGGTGGCCTGGGTCCTGATGGCTGGGGGCTCGAGGTCGTCGGCGCGCCCGCCTTCGACGCCGGCGACAGGGCTCTCCTCTTCCTCGTGCCGAGGCGTGACGGCACATACGGCATCCTGCACATGATGTTGGGGGCCTTCCACGAGTTCACCCTGGGCGACCAACATCTGGCACTACGAGCCCTGCAAGAGGTTCGTCACCTGGAGACCGGCGACGCCTCCAGCAAACCCTCAACCGCACTAGCGCGGGACTTCCAGAGCTTCGCTGATTGGCTCGCTACCGGGGCCGAGGACGACAGCTCCTACTGGGTGCCGGTCTCCGAGCGCCGCCTAGATCGCTGGCGTGAGGCCTTCGCTCATCTGCGTCGCGAGCGCCGGCACCTGCGCTGGTTCGGAGACGAAGTCGAATGGCAGCTGGGCAGACCCGCCCCAGCCGGTTCCAGACGGCTCCTCAAGGACGCGCTACGCGCCTGGAGTGAACTCGCCGGCTTGAGTCTCGCCTACGGTGGGAGTACAGAAGTCGATGCCGGGCTGACCACCTTCGACGGCCTCAACGTCGTCTCCTTCGATGACCCCGAGGAGGTCATTCCTGGGACCTTCAGTTGCCGTCTGGGAGGCGTCGTCGCGATCGGCGGCCCCTGGTTCGACCCCGAGATCACGGATAGGAGAGAACCCGGCGCAGGCAGCGAGATCGCCGTTCGCATTCTCGGAGCCGACATCGTGCTCAACGACGGAGCCAAGTGTCTGCTCGACGGTTTCCCTAGCCTCGTCCGCGAAGCGCTGATGCACGAGCTGGGGCACACCCTCGGTCTGGGCTTCGCCTGCGGCGATGGTCTCGAGGGCCGCTGCGACGAGGCCCACGACGCCTCCGTCATGCGCTTCTTCCTGCACACCGACAGCCAGCCGCACAGGCCGTCCGAGCGTGAGCGGGACGCGCTGCGCCACCAGCGTTGACGGCCGCCCCGCGATGAGTCACAGCCTCTGAGCCGCCGGATGCAGCGCGCCACGGCCATAGCGATCATCCTCCTGAGTGGAGTGCTCGCAGCCGACAACGGGCCAAGGGGTACGACACTGCCGGTGACCGAGCTCGAGCTCCCCAACGGCATGCTCTTTCTATTGCTGCCACGGCCGGAGATGCCTACCGTCGAGGCTGGCTGGGTGGTAACAACCGGTTCGGCCTTCGAAGCCCCCGGTGCAACCGGAGCCAGTCACCTCATCGAGCACATGCTGTTCAAGGGCACCCGCACGATCGGAGCGCGAGACATGAAGGCCGAAACGGGAGTGCTGGCGCGCCTCGACGAAGTCGAGCTCGAGATGCGCGCCTTGCCCACCTCCGGCCGCCGCGCTCAGCGCCGGCACCGCACACTCGAAACCGAACGCCTGGAGCTCGAGCAACGGGCGCGTGCGCTCACCCAACTCGGTGCCTTCTCGCTCGAGTACTCCCGAGCCGGTGCCACCCGGCTCAATGCCAACACGGCCGAGGATCTTACCCTCTACTACGTCACCGTCCCAGCCGAGAAGCTCGAGCTCTGGTTCTGGCTCGAGTCCGATCGGCTGCTTCACCCCGTCTTCCGCGAGCTCACCAAGGAGAAGCAGGTCATCGCCGAGGAGCGGCGACTGCGGATCGCCTCGACGCCCACCGGCGAAGCCGACCGCGCCTTCGACGAGGCCTTCTGGCAGGGTGGGGGGTACGGCCACTCCACTCTCGGCCGACCCGAAGATGTCGAACGACTGACCCGGTCCGACGTTCGCGTGGTCTTCGATCGCCACTACCGACCAAAGAACCTCACGGCTGTGCTCGTCGGAAACTTCGAGCTGCAACGGGTCGAGGCCATGGCACGAACCTACTTCGGACGTCTGCCAGCCGACGCCCCGGCCTCGCCTCCGCCTCGGGTTCAGCCCGCGCTCGACCGGCGGGGGGAACAACGTTTACGACAGAGCTGCAAGTGCCCGGAACAGGTTCGCATTCGCTATCCGACCGTGCCCTTCGGCCACCCAGACCAGTTCTCTCTCCAGGCACTCGCTGGGGTGCTCAACGGTCGTGCGGGCCGGCTCTATCGCAGACTCGTCCTCGGGCGTGAAATCGCCTTCTCGGCCTACGCCCAGCAGACTCCACTGCGCGAGGCTGGCTTCTTCACGGCCACTCTCGAAGCCAAAGGCGGAACCCCGCTCGACGAGCTGGTCGCAGCGTGGGACGCCGAGGTCGAACAACTGACGACTCGTCCCCCGCCGGGCGCCGAGCTACGCCGAGCTCAGCGCCGGCTGGCGACAGAGAATCTCGACCAACTCAAAGACCCGCACTACCTCATGCGCCGCCTCCTGGTCTACTCCGGCCTCGGGGACTGGCGGCAGCTGGGCCGCTGGAGCGACGTCATCGCGGCCGTCGAACCGCAAGCGATCCAGGACGTGGCGCGCCGCTACCTGACGCACGACCGACGCCTGGTCGGCTACTACGAGCGAACGCAGGGCAGCCGATGAACCGGACACTCGGCGCGATCGCCATGGCCCTCCTCGGGCTCTCGTGCCCCTTGCCTGGCCCGGCCCAGGAGTCCATGCCACGCCGTCTCGCACCGATACAAATACCGGCTCACCCACGCGACCTGATCCTCCCCGAGAGCTCGTGGAGACCCCCCTCGGCAGCGCGGCACCGGGTCACGCTCGACGGCGGCGCCACAGCGTTCCTGATCGAAGACTCGACGCTACCGCTCGTCGATATCGTCGTCGTCGCCCGGGCCGGGGCCTACTATGACCCACCCAACACCCCGGGCGTGTCCGAGATGACCGCCACCATGCTGCGTCGCGGCGGCACCGTGAGCCTCGATCCCGCCAGCTTCGACGAACGAGCCGACGAGCTCGGCGCCATCCTGACTTCGCAGGCCACCATGCTCTACGGCGCAGCGTCCCTGCGCTGCACAACCGCAGTCCTCGAGGAGGCCGTGGCCCTGTTGTTCGACATGATCGAGCATCCACGATTCGATTCCGCACGGCTCGGCAGCATCAAGCGCAATCTGGCCGAGGGCATGGCACGCCGCAACCTCGACCCCCTACGGGTCATCGAGCGCGAGTGGCAATGGCTCATCTTCGGCGAGGACCACTTCTCGACCCGCCCATTGAGCGCGAGTGATCTCGACTCGCTCACTTCAGCGGTTCTGAACGAGTTCCACCGCCGGCACTGGCGCCCCGAGAACCTGAAGCTGGCCGTGGCTGGAGACATCGACGGCGAGCGCCTCGAGACCCTGTTCGGACCTCGACTGCGCGCCTGGGCCGCGGCTCTCTCTCCCGCGGCGGCGCGGCCCTGGCCACCACCGGGCCCGGAAAAGACGCCGCGACCAGGGCTCTTCCACTTCGACGCTGACATCCCCCAGGCCAAGGTAGCGATGGGGCATCGAGCGCCGGGTGCGCTGCCCACTGTCGAACAACGAGTGGAGATCGAGGTCCTGGCCGAGATCCTGGGCGGCCGTGGCGCCATCTCTCGACTCAACGGCCGCCTGCGCTCTGCCGAAGGCCTCGTCTACCGCACCACCACGAGACTGGATCCCGGCGATCTCTGGCCGGCCGACTATCAGATTTTCTTCGACACACTCGACCACAACACGCCGCGCGCCGTCGCCGCGGTCCTCGAAGAGATCGAGCGCCTGCGCACCACGCCACCCCATCCGGAGGAGCTCGCGGTCGTCAAGCGCGAGCTCGTCGCCCGTCAGCAACAGGCCTTCGACACGGCCGAGGAAGCCGCCGGCTATCTGGTCGAAGACTCTCTCGTCGGCAGAGCGGAGACCTACCGTAGCAACTACCGCGAGCTGGTCAACGCCGTGACGGCAGCGCAAGTCCTGGCAACCGCCCGCCATCACCTCAGACCGGACGAGCTGACCACCCTCGTCGTGGGTCGATGGCCCGCCGTCGCCGGCGACGTCGACTCGGAAGGCTTGACCCGTCTCGAGCGCCTCCTGGGCCAGCGCGTGGTCCACTTGCCCCAGCGGGATCCGTTGACGCTAGAAAAGCTCACTCATGCGCCAGCCGGCGCGCCGCCTCGACGACCTCCTCCACCTGCGGTAAATAGTCGAGCTCGAGCGGCGGCGAGTACGGAACCGGAGTGTCCGGCGCCGTCACGCGTCGAATCGGCGCGTCGAGATGGAAGAAGAGATGCTCGGTAATGAGCGCCGCGAGCTCACCAGCCAAGCCACCCCGCCTGGTGTCTTCGTGCAGCACGAGAACGCGGTTCGTCTTGCGGACCGAGGCGAATAGCGTCTCCTCGTCCAAGGGTACGAGTGTTCGCAGGTCGATCACCTCGACCTCGATGCCCTCTTCGCCCAGCCATCGGCTCGCTTCCAGCGCCGTCCAGACCATCGCGCCGTAGGTGACCAGTGTGAGATCGTCGCCCTCGCGGCGAACCGCGGCGCGGCCGATCGGTACCCGAAACTCACCACCGACCGGGACCTCTTCGCGCAGATCGGTGCGAAAAAAGCCGTAGAGACCTTTCGCTTCGAGAAAGATCACCGGGCTGTCGTCGTCGATCGCCGCCAGCAGCAACCCCTTGGCGTCGCGCGGTGTCGCCGGTGCCACGACGCGCCATCCCGGCGTGCGCACGAACCACATCTCCGGACACTGGCTATGGAATGGGCCGCCGCCGAGAAGCGGCGCGGACGCCCCGGTAGCGCCGCCATAGGGAAGCCGGACGACGAGCGGCACCGGCCGTCCCCAGCGCCAATGGAGCTTGGCCGCATTGTTGACCAGAGCGTTGAAGGCCGGAGCCAGGAAATCGGCGAACTGCATCTCCACCACCGGCCGGAACCCCATGAGAGCCGCTCCAACACCGCAGCCGACGATCGCTGATTCGGCGAGTGGAGTGTTCAGGCAGCGCTCGTCGCCGAACTGCTTGGCCAGCCCTCTGGTGACGCCGAAGGCTCCGCCGTAGCGACCGCCGACGTCCTCGCCCAGCACGAAGACCTTCCGATCGGCGACCATCGCTTCGCGCAGCGCGTCGCGGATCGCCTCGTCGTACGACATGCGCTTGGTGAACGAGTCACCGGTCTCAGACCCCGCCCGCACCGCTCCCGGGTGCACCGAGGAGCGGTAGACCTCCGGTCGAGGCCACGGGGCGTCGGAGGCGATCTCGGCCGCCGCCGCCACTTCGGCCGCCAGGCCCTCCTCGAGACTCGCTTGCTGCGCGACACTGATCACTCCGGCCTCGGCCAGCCTCCGACGGTAGAGATCGACGGGATCGACAGCCTCCCAGGCTGTGCGCTCGGCAGAGTATTCGTAACCCGGGATCTTGGCCTCGGAGCTACCGTGGAAGCGGTCGTCGTCGTGATGAGCGTGCCCCGGCCGTCGATAGCTCACGAGCTCGAGCAGCGTCGGCCCCTCGCCCAGGCGCGCGCGCTCGGCCGCCCAGGTGGCAGCGGCGGCGACCTGGTCGGGATCGTTGCCGAAAACGGTCACCCCCGGGATCCCGTAACCGGCCGCCTTGAGGGCGAATCGCGAGGCCCTGGACTGCTCGCTCACGTGGGTGCCCAGAGCCCATTGGTTGTTCTCGATGACGAAGACCAGGTTGAGGCGGCGGACCGCGGCGAAATTCAGCGCCTCGTGCCATTCGCCGAGACTCGAGCCGCCCTCGCCGATGAAGCTCACACCGAGGCGGTCTTGGCCCCGGAGTTGGAAGCCGTAGGCGAGACCCAGTAGTGTCTGGGTCCCGATGGCCAGTGGGGCCGCCGGCGGCAACACACCGTGATCGAAGTCGCCAGTGTGCAGGTCGCGCCCACCGACCGGCGTACCATCCTTTCCGTACTGGACGAGAATCGGGTGCAGCGGGTCGGGCATGAACATCAGCAGCGCCCCGAGGTCGCGGATCAAAGGACAGATGTAGTCGCCCTCGTAGTCCGCCCCCGCTGGATACGCCGGCGGCCGCCGCAGGCGCAACGCCGTGCCGACGATGGCCTCTTGCCCCGTCGAACGGAATCCCTTCTGCGGCGACGGATAATCGCGCCACTTCACGTCCTTGCGATCGAAGGCCTGCTTGAGATGGTCGTCGACCGCGCGCGTCAGGAGCATGGTCCGGAGCATCAGCTTGCGCTCCTCCGTAGTCAGCGACCTCTGGATGCGACGGCGCTCGAAGAACCCGCGGATGGCGCTCTCGTACTGCTGCTGGGTGCGACCCACCGCCTGCTGATGGGTCAGCCCCGGATAGAGCTCCGCGTCGGCGAACTTCGGTCCCGTCCGGAAGCGGTAGGTCAGGCGATCGACCAGTGCCGCCTCCAGATCCTTCTCGCTGTCCGCGCGGGGCAGATCGCGGATCAGGAACGGTGCCTCCAGGCTCAAGAAGCCGTGAAGATCTCTCAGCAGATCCCCGGGCAGGGTCTGCGCCTTCGCGTCCAGCACCTCGCTCATGACAGGCCTAGTGTAGTGCGTCGCAAACCCTGCGGCAGGGGCCGGGGGTTCGCGGGCTGCCAGGGACTTGTCGAAAAACCTAGGCCTCAGTCAGCGGGGAGGCGCTAGGCACCTTCGCTGCACTCAGCTGTGGCCTCGAGCGCAACCAGACACCTCTCGCCCAATTTGCCCCCCGCTCGATCAGCACGCTCCAGAACGGCAGCACCAGGAGCGTCAGCACAACGGACGAGATGAGACCGCCCATCACCGTACGGGCTAGCGGATAGTAGAAAATACCGCCGGCGTGGGGCCCGCGA
>JAPUJD010000325.1 GCA_027296385.1 Acidobacteriota bacterium
CCCCATCACGGGCCGAGCCGCGATGGCCCATTCCGCGAGCCCGCGCAGGGCGAGGGCGAGGAAGACCGTGTGCGCGAAGAGGGTGTAGCGAATGTGTACCAGATCGGCGGTCAGCGAGAAAGCCAAGGCGTTGAACAGGCAGAAGCTCGCCACCGGCAGCCACTGCTCGAGCGTTGTCTGCCGGCTGAGCGATTCCTCCTTCGGACACTTGCGCAGTGCCACCAAGATCGACGCGAAGATCGCAGCCAGCAACAGGATAGCCGCCGACGCGAGGTAGGCCAGCGAGAGCGCAGGCCTGACCTCGGCCAGCTTGGTGTAGGTGTAGCGGCTGCCGCCGGAGGGAAACCACGCCCGCGACGTCTCCTCGCCGCCGATCGCGAGCGCACCCAAGCGAAAGTAGAAGGACAGCGATGCGAACACGTTCTCGCCGGTATCCCGGACGATGTCGAGGCCGATCGCGGGCCAGTACTCCCGGGCCACGATGACGGCGAGCTCCCGAGTGAACGCCGAGCTGATGTCGATCCTGAGGGAGATCGTCTTCAGGACCCTGCGTGGGCTGCTGATGTTCAAATCGTAGCGTCTGGCCTGGCGCGGCGGAATCTGCCGCTTGAGGTGGTCGGGCAACCGCTCGTAGACCGCCGAGAGGTGCGGATAGATGATCCGATGGTGGAGAATCCACTCGCTCGTGGTCATCCGGCCCCGCGGCTTGTAGGTCGCCCGTTGGACGACCATGGTGGCAGCAAAGCCAAGCGCGATAATCGCAGCAGCCGCGAGCAATCGGGAGGCTGGCGCGAGCCGTTCCCGGTACCGGCGACGGCCCAGCCACCAGGTGATGGCGATCGTCGTCAGGCCAGTGGCGAGGAGCACAAAGTTCTTCTCCGCCCGGGTGTTGGCCAGCACCAGGTAGCCGATCGACAAGAGCGCGCCAGAGACCCAGACCGGCGAGGAGCGTCGCAAGAAGTCGACGAAAGCCGCGCAGAACACCAACGAGCCGCTCAAGGCCAGCGCGTCGGGCATCAGGCTGAGGTTGAAGTGGCTGACCAGGGGGTCTAGCAGGAGGAGGAGCACGAGCAGGCCCAGGGCCCAGCGCCCGCCTTGGCCGCCCCTTGTGAACGCGGGTCGCCCAAACGGCAGCAGGACTGCGACGAAGTAGGTCAGAGCCCCGGCGCAGAGAGCCATCTGAGAGGCCTGAATCCAGGACTGGCCCGGAGCCCGTCGGGCGAGAATCGACGGGCCCGGGTGCAGGCGATCCACCACCGCCAGCAGTCCGGGGTAGGCGATTCCGCGATACTCGTCCACCTTGAGCTGCCGCGCCGCCCGCAGGTACTGATGGGTGTCGGCGTATGTGGGAACGCGCCCTACGTGTTCGAAGGTCCAGAGGACCCCGATTCCCAAGGCCGGGACGACCAAGACCGCCAGAATCAGCAACCGCCGCCGCGAAATCATCGCCGGCGCCGATCGCAAAACCGGCGGTTGCACCCTCCTCGCTCCCTTCGCATCCTATTCGGTGGGCGCGGCTAGGCCGGCGGCCGGCGCCTCGCCCTCGAGCCGATCGAGACGAGCCCTCAGTACGGCCGTCTCCTGCGCCAGTATCCTGATCTGGAGGCTACTGCGCGAGAGTCGGACAGCGTAGTCGAGGCAGATGCAGACGAGGAACACCTCACCCATGAAGAACAGCGTCGAGCTCGGCGTCCAGGCCCCGATCTGTCGGGTGATCCAACGCAGCAGATCCATTCGCAGACTGATGATTGTGATGCCGAGCGCGACCGCGATCCAGATCGGAGTGAGCTCCTCGCGCAATGCCCGGCGGCGGACCATGAACAGGACGGTGCCCAGCAGAACAAGGCTGAGCCCGATCGCCAGGACGGCGGTCGTGCGGGACTCGGGGGCACTGAGGAGCATCGTCCTCAATTCGTCGAGATTCGTCAGATCCTGCATCTTCACCTCCGCCAGGCCGGACTCAGGCTGTCAGTCGCGCCGGGGCCGAGCGCCAGAGCCGGCCCACAGCGACAAGGCGATCTTGTAAACATAGTAGAAGGACCGCAATCCACCGTGAAGGCGAGACTTGCGCGGCGCCTCTCGCATCTGCACCGGCACTTCGACGACCCGGAGGCCCCTGCGGTGCGCCATCAGCAGAACGTCGATATCGGGGTAGTCGGCGGGAAAGAAGTCCCTCGCGTAGAGCTCGAGGGCGACCCTGTTGAGAGCCTGGAAGCCCGAGGTCGGATCAGTGACGTCGAGACCCACGAGCTTGCCCAAGCCCCCGAAGAGCTTGCGGCCGAGAGAGCGAGTCAGGCCCATCCTGTATGACGAGCGCTCGACGAAGCGCGACCCGATCACGACGTCGGCGGCACCCTCGACGATGGGCTCGATCAGGCGCGCCACGTCCGCCGGATCGTGCTGGCCGTCGGCGTCCAACTGCACGACGAGGTCCATGCCTCGACCGAGCGCGTACTTGTAGCCTGTCTGCAGGGCCGCTCCATACCCCAGGTTGAACGGGTGCCGGAGAACCGTCGCTCCCGCTTGGCGCGCGACCTTCCCGGTGTCGTCGACCGAGCCGTCATCAATGACGACGGGCTCGAAGCCGTTGGCCCATTGGGCCAGCCCTCGGAGCACTGCCGCAATCTGCCTCTCCTCGTTGAGGGCTGGCAGCAGCATCATGCCGCGCACGTCGCTCAAGGGTTGTTCGACCTTCCCCTCACGGCGTGCAGTCTAGCCCGCATCATTCATCAACGCACGTCATCTCGCGGAGCCCCACGGTCCGCTCGCGATAGAAAGACGATGGCCGAGACCGCTGAAGCCGCCTCGGGCGGCGACACCGAAACAACCCGGCCGGAGCGTCGACAGCTCCAGCCGGGGCTAGAATCCATGGTGACTGTGGTCGTCAGCTCTTGTGGGCTTCGAGCAGAATCTCGATCTCGACCTGGCCACCGACGACCATGGTACCGGCCCAGTCGTCGACGCCGACACCGAAGGTCCCCCGATCGATCGAGGTCGAGGCTCGGAAACCGGCCACTTCCTTGGCGCCGATCATCGGTTGCATCTGCTCGGGAATCATGCGCTTGCCGAGCAGCGTGATCGACAGCTCGATCTCGTGCGATTGACCCTTGATGGTCAGCGGGCCCGAGGCGACGAGCTGGTTCTCGCCCACCTGGCGCACCGAGGTGCTCTTGAAGGTCATGTAGGGATACTTGTCGACCTCGAACCAGTCGGCGCTTCGCAAATGGTTGTCCCGTCTCTCGTTGCCGGTGTCGATGCTCGCTACCTTGATGCGTACGTCGATCGTACTCTTCTCCGGATTCTCAGAGTCGTATTCGAGGTCGATCTCGTAGTCCCCGAAGCTGCCCGTAACCGGTGTGAAGAAGTGGTTGACCGAGAAGTTGACCTCCGTATGGGGGGCGTTCGCCGCCCAGCCGGACGGACCTTCGGCGACCGCGTTGGGTGCGAGTGACGCGATCAGCACAATCGCCAGCGTGCCCGCCAGGTACCAACGGTTCTCGAGTATTGTTCGTGTCATCGATGTGTATCCCTTCTGTGTTGTTTCCTGTTTTTCGTCTTGGGTTCGACTCGGCCCCGGCGCCTACGTGATCCCGCTCCCGTATTCAGGCTGCGAGGTCGAGCAGCGGACCGCTCGTTGTTCGAGGCCGGGCACGTCGAGTGTTACGGGCGGCCTCGATGCAGGGTTCACTAGGTGCCGACGATGCGATTCCCGCTAGAACCTGAGAAGCAGCGCCGCCCAGTGAAAGCCGGCGCCAAAGGAGATTAGCAGGACCGGATCGCCCTTCCGGATCCTCCCCTGCTCTCGCGCTTGGGTTAGCGCCAACGGCACGGATGCGGAGCCCGTGTTGCCGTAGTCCCGGATGTTGCTGTAAAGCTTCTCGGCCGGGAGGCCCAGACGCTTCGCCACTGCGTCGAGGATGCGTCCGTTGGCCTGATGGGGGACTACGAGGGCGACCTCGTCGAGTGTCATGCCAGCCTTGGCCAGCACTTCCCGCGCGGCGTCGCCCATGCGATGCACCGCTTCGCGGAAGACCTCGCGGCCGTGCATCACGAGCTTCTTATGGAGACCAGCCTTGGCCGCCTCGAGAGTGAAGGGCACACGAGTGCCGCCCGCTTCGAGGCAGAGGATGCCCGCCTTGCTGCCGTCGGTGCCCGCTACCGCCGCGAGCATCTCGATCGGGTTCGGCCCCGGCCCGACCACGGCGGCCCCGGCGGCGTCGCCGAAAAGCACGCAAGTATCGCGATCGGCCCAGTTCATCAGGCGCGAGATCAGCTCGACGGCGATGACCAGCACGTTCTTGCCGCCCTCCTCCGCACGGCACCGCGCCACGTCGAGGGCAAGCAGGAAGCCCGCGCAGCCGCTGCCCGCCATGTCGAATGCGGGCACCGGGCGTACTCCGAGTCGATCCTGCACGAAGGCCGCCGTGTCCGGCGTGTACATCTCCGGGGTGTCGGTGGCGACGACGATCTCGTCGATCTCATCCGCCGTGATGCCCGCGTCCGCCAACGCCTCCCGCGCGGCGGCGACAGCCAGATCGGCACTGGTCTCGTCATCGGCCGCGAAACGCCGCCGCTTGATGCCAGTCCGGGTGGTGATCCACTCGTCGGACGTATCGATCAGCTCGGCCCAGTCATCGTTGGTCATGATGCGCTCGGGCGTGTACGCACCGAGGCCGAGGATGCCGATCGTTTGTTCGGTGGCCATCGAGCTTCCAGGTCGGGACATTCTACAGTCATCCTCCGCCAGCTTGCGGGAACGATACCGTGCGGGTGCGATCTTCTCGTCAGTCCAGCTTTTCGAGTAGGGTCTCGGCCATGCACCGCGCCGGACGACTGCTGCTCAAGGGGGCCGGTATCGCTCTCCTCGTGCTTCTGGCCGTGCTCCTCGAGCGGCAGTTCCATTTGAGCGCGAGGCTCGATCCCGACTCGATCGAAGAGTACCTCGACGCCGCCGGTGCATTGGCTCCTCTGGTCTTCATGCTGGGCATGGCGGCAACGGTCGTCTCTCCCGTGCCGACCTTCCCCCTCGATGTCTTGGCAGGCCGCGTCTTCGGGCCGTTCCTGGGAACGCTCTACGCCGTCACCGGCGCCACGTTGGGCTCACTCGTCAGCTTCCTCGTCGCTCGCTGGCTGGGACGCGAGCTCATCGCGCGATTCTTGAAGGGTCACATCAACTTCTGCCGCCACTGCTCGGACAGACTCCTCACCAAGCTCGTCTTCCTGGCGCGGCTCGTGCCGGCCGTGTCCTTCGACATGGTGAGCTACGGGGCTGGGCTCACCAAGATGTCCTGGTCGAAGTTTGCCCTGGCCTCCTTCGTCGGCATGCTGCCGCTCACCTTCGTCTATACCTCGGTGGGCCAGCTCCTCTTTGTCAACCGCACCGTGGCCTGGATCGGGGGCGCGATCTTCGTCTCGCTCTTCTTTCTCCTGCCGCGCTGGATCGAACGCTACAACCCCTTCGGCATGCGCCGGTGGTTCCAACACCTGGGGATCACTGAGGCCGCCCCAGAGGAAGCCGCGTCCGAAGGAGGGGCCGACTGAGCCGCACCAGGGCGCGGCCGTTGGACAAGCCCGAACCGGATTGAAACGCCCGGGTTACCGCGAGCCGCGGGAGGGCGTCGCCGTCAGTGCCGGAGGAAGCGCCAGCAGCTGGCCGGGATAGATCCGCGAGGAGCGTAGCGCGTTGGCCTGCCGGAGCCTCTGCGGCGACGTGCCGTAGCGCCGCGCTATCTTCCATAGCGTGTCGCCGGAGCGCACGCGGTAGGTGTCCGGTGCCTGGCGTGAGCTGCCGCTCAGCGAGGCCGCCGGCACCCGCAGGAGCTGGCCCGGGCGGATCGTGTTGCCGCGCAGGTCGTTGGCGTCGCGCAGCGTGGAGACGTCGACACCGTAACGGCTGGCGATGCGCCATAGGCTGTCGCCCTGCTGCACGATGTAGCCGAGCTCCTTCGAGCCCTTGCCGCGGTGCCCCCCGGAGGCGAGCCATGACGTCTCGACCTCGAGCCGCGCCAGATAGTCGAGGTAGAGATCGGTGAAGAGCACGACGTGGTAGTGCGGCGGGTGGCGCTCCCGTGAGGCCTCGAGGACGCCCTCGTTCTCGAGGTGCAGGAGGTTGGCCTCGAGCCAGCGGCGGCAGGTACGGCTCCACGAGCGGCGTAGATCCATCGCCAAGCCGAGCTGATGTACCGACCGCGGGTGCGCGTTGCGCGGCTGACGGTTCTTTGGCCGCACCAGGCTGGTGATCACCAGTCGGTCGCGGCAACTCGCGCGGTACTCGGCCGCCAGACGTTCGACAAAGAGCTGAATCCCGGGTCGAGCGAAGGGCAGCGGAATCGTCGACTTCACTTCGTAGTCGTCGTTGCCGGTCAGGTGCACCAGGTCGCCGGATCGGACCTCGTCATAGACGTCATTCCGGGTCAGCGCCCGCGCGTACCCTTGCGCCTCGGCACCCGCTACCTGGCGATCGAAGGCGGCCGGCGAGGGGGTCAGGCTGGCGGCGTGCAAGGCAGGGCCGGCCAGAGCCAGAAGACCGATCCAGACCCTCCAGGTTGAACGCTTCGCTTGCACCCGCGTCGAAAACTCCCTTCGTTGGCGACCGATGCTCCGGCCGCGTTGGATCCCTGTCGCGCCTCCACCTCGCTCGCGTGCCCAACGGCCGAGGAGGGGAGCTCGTTCCTTTCGGTGGCACACTTTTGTCATCGATCAGGGTGGCTTGTCAAATGCCTCGGCTCCTCTGCGCATAGCCTCGTCCTCGCGCCGGCGCACCTGTGCCCCAGCGCTTGCCGCGCCGCCGCGCGGGCTTCTCCCCCGGGCCAGGGACCGGGCTGATGGCTCAGGTGGTCGCCACCCCCGACCCTCGCTCGATGCAGTAGAGATGGTCCTTGGTTCGGATGAGGAGGCACTCGTCGGCGACGGCGATCGACGACTCGGTGTACTCCTCCAAGTCGTTGATCGCCAGGAGACGGAACTCGCGCTCGGCCGCGACCACCGCCGTGACGCTGCCCAGCGTCATGAGGTAGAGCTTCCCGTCGCCGGCGACGATCGAGGAGCGATATCCGGTCTTCGGCAAGCGCTCTCGCCAGACCAGCTCGCCTGTCTGCGGCTCGAAGCAGCTCATCACCCCGCCTTGGGTGACCGCGAAGAGAAGACCGTTGTAGACGACTGGCGAGGCCAGCTCGGGGGCGGCTCGCACCTCTTTCCAGATCTTCTCGCCCTTGGTGCCGGCTCCGAACCCGGAGAGGCGGTAGGCGATGATTCGCTTCTTGTGCACGGATCCGGCCTGGATCAAGATGTCGTCGGCCATCACCAGGCTCGGAACCACCTGCTTGACCGGCAGTTCGAGCTGCCACAAACGCTCGCCAGTGGCAACGTCGACGCCGAAGAGCCAGGGCGTCGAGGAGAGGATGAGCTCGAGACCACCTTCGCTCTCGCGCAACAGGGGGGTCGAGTACGAGCAGCAGGTGTCACGCCATTCGGTGCGCCAGAGCTCCTCGCCCGTGTGGCGGTCGTAGGCCCCCAGCCAGCTAGGCCGGCTGCCCTTGCGCTCCTGCCCCCACTCCTCGTCGCTGTAGACGATGACGGCGCGACCCGCCAGGACAGGAGAGCTCGCCGCTCCGTAGCGTGAAGTCTTCCAGTAGTCCGGGTCGACCTTGGTGCGCCAGAGCAACTCGCCGTCGCGGGAGACGGCTGCGAGGTAGCCGCCGAAATAGGCCCACACGATCTCCCCGTCGGTGACCGGCGTTGGCGTCGAGTACGAGCCGAAGCGGTGGTGCTTCCTCTCGTTGCGGCGATTCGAGATCAACGTCTCCCACAGAAGGGAACCGTCGTTCACGTCGACGGCGGTGACCGTGCGCTCGATACGGCCTTCGCCACCATGCGAGCCCGTCAGATAGATGCGCCCGCCGCTGACGATCGGCTGCGACGCTCCGCGCGCCGTGAGCTCGATCTTCCACTTCAGATTGTCGCTGTCCGGCGCCCAGTGCACCGGCAAGTCGCTCAACGGCGAGATGCCGGCACCTTGCGGGCCTCGCCACTGCGGCCAGACGCCACTGGCAAAGAGGTCGGATTCCTGCGCCGCTGGCCGCGAGCCGCAACCCGCTAGCAGCGCGAGCGCCAAGCCTGAGACGAGGCAGATCGCAATGGAGCTCGGTCGGTTCACTGGCTTTCCCCTGGGCCCAGCGGTGGCGCGGTCGCGACATTGTAGCGACCTTGGACGGATTGGCCCAGCCTGGTGCCCCGCAGTAGGTTCGCTACCCAGCTCGCCGGTGGCGGTGTTTCTCCTCCTGGAAGTCAGTTCAGGTAGCCCAGGGCCTTCAGGTTCTCGATCTCTTCGGGGGTGAGATCCACCTCTTCGGCTCTGGCGCCGTTCGTTCCGTGCCAGGCCTCGAGCTCGGCGAGGAGGCGATCGCGGATCTCAGGATTGCCGTCGCCCACGTCGACATGTTCCCCGGGGTCCTCGGCCAGATCGAACAAGCGCACTCGGTCCGCCTCGATCCCGGGGTAGAAAACCAGCTTCCAACGCCGCGAGCGCACCGACTGAATCGACCGGTCCTTGTCCTGCCAGTGCTGGCGTGCCCAGACGGCCGAGAATCCGAGGCTGTCGAGGCGCTCCTGTCGCCGGCCTCGTAGAAGAGGCACCAGGCTCTCGGCCTGGATGGCATCGCCAGATGGTGGAGCGATCTCCAGCAGTTCCAGCACGGTCGGTAGAATGTCGACGGTCTCGACGACCTCGCGATAGCTCGCGGGCTCGATACCGGGTGAATGCACGACGAACGGGATGCGAATCTGCTCGTCGTGCACCCCGGTCGCGTGGCTCAAGTTCTTGCTCTTGCTGCGCTCGTCCAGCGTCTCGCCGTGATCGGCCACGACGACGACCAAGGTCCGACTCAGGTCGAGCGCCGCCAGCACATCGCCCATCACTTCGTCCTGGTAGCGGATCTCGGCGTCATAGCGATCGATGTAGTCGTTGAGATGTCGCAAGGGTCTGCCGGTGTCGTCGTGGCGTAGCTGGTACTCGGGGATGTATTTGAGTCGCGGCCCACGCTCCTCGGATCGGAAGAGATCGAGATAGCGCCCGTCGCCGCGATAGGGACCGTGGGCATCGTACAGGTGGAGGAAAAGGAACCATCGCTCGTCGCTCTGGAGGCTCTCGAGCCACTCGATGGCGAGCTCACCGGTCTTGCGGCCGTCGCGGCGAGTGCCGTCGAAGTGGCTATCGTAGACGTCGAAGCCGCGGTCGATTCCCGTCTTGCCGGACCGCATCGTGTAGCCGCTGACGAAGGCGCCGGTACGCAGACCGGCCGAGCTCAGGATTTCCGCCAGCGTCAAGAGTTCCTCGGGCAGGCGGGCCGTGTTGGTGCCTACCCCGTGAACGTGCGGGAGACCGGTGAACATCGACGTGTGCGACGGGTTGGTAGCCGTCCACTGCGAGAGCGCGTTGCGGAAGACGACGCCATCGTGCGCCAGCCGATCGAGGTGCGGCGCCGTCGGGCGCGGATAGCCGTACGTGGAGAGATGGTCCAGCCGGGTGGTGTCCAGAGAAACGAGGAGGAGATTCCTAGGGGCAGAAGTCTCCGCACCACAGGCGACGAACACGATGGCAAGACAAAGCCCGCCAAGATGGCGAACAGTGCTCAGCCGACAGTGTCTCCGGAGCGCGGGTCAACCCTCTTCGGAGACGATGCGAACGCTGTTGCTCGGGTCACCGTAGTCGAAGAGGAACCGGTCTTCGCCGCGCTCTGCGATTCGCTCTTCGATCAGAGCGAGCAGACGTTTCCGCCGCTCGAGCAGGGCCTTGATCTCAGGCATGCTGAGGTACGGACGCAGGCGCTCTGTAACGACGCTCTCGTCGAGTGCCTTGATGCCGGCAAGAAGATCGCGGGAACAACCCAGCACGTCCTGCGGTGACGGCAGCTCCTGGCCCCGGGCGAAGGAGCGTGTGTGGTCGATCAGCCACAGTTTCCAGTCGGCGTCGAAGAGGAAGTTCCCGGAGTTGCGGTCGATGTTGTTGATCAGGTTGTCGAACACCTTCATGTCGTAGAACTGGCGAGTGAAGCGGGTGCGGTCCGGCGGCTCGATCTTCTTCTCGCGCCGATCCGTCTCCATCATGGCGTTCTCGACCGCCATCTGGACGGAGCCGGGCTGTCCGTCGATCTCACGCTCGACGGCCGGCGGGAGGTTGTCCATGCCCAAGAGCCGGCTGAGCTCGTAGGCTGCGACCTCGTTGATGTAGTCGTCGCGAAAGTACATGACGAACTCGCCGGTGGACAGGCGCCTGCGCTGTTCGGTGATCGCGACGTAGCGGAACACGGCCCTGGAGCGCAGCCCTCCCTTGGCCAGGACCAACCACTTGGGTTGGGTGACCCCGATCGGGATGTCTTTGACCGACTCGACGTCGGCGCTACGGAGGAAGTCGGCCACGTCTTCCGGGCTCTCGAACGGCAGAGGCTCGCCGTCGGGTGCGAGCCAGACCGTCTTGCTCGGGGCCGCAGCGCCCGTCTCCGGTGCACCGGACTCGACCTTCGACAGCGAGAAGAGATTGGCCCGAGAGCCCTCGTAGATCGCGATCTGCTCGCCTTCTCTCAGCTCCAAGGCGGAGGGCCGGCCACCAGCGGCCGGCCCGAAGACCATGGCGGTATCGATCAGGAACACCCGGTCGTCGAAGCGGGCGAGAATGCCCTTGGTCTGAGGGGTGTGGCCAACGACGAAACGCTGGGCACCGTAGGCGGCTGCTACCCTCGCGATGGCTTCGGCCCCCTCCTCGTCCGGCCACTGAGCATAGCCGCGGAACCAAAGCGGGCCGTCACCGTTGAACCCGAGCCAACTGTCGGCGGTCGGCAAGCGGGCGAGAATCTCCTCTAGCTCACGGCTCAGCTCGAGACTCGTCGGCGACGCTTCGGCCGCGCGGATCGCCAACTCGATCTGCACGGCGCAGAACAGGTCGCCGAGCTGTGAAAACGGCAGGGCGACCCCCTTCTCGACCAGGAACTCCTTGTCGGCGTCGAAGCGCTCGATCTCCCCAGCGATTTGCTGATTGATCGCCTCGAGGGAGTCTGTCGGCCAGGCGGCCGGAGGGTCGGGCGACAAACCGCCATGCAGAAAAATCGTATCGCCAATTCGAGCAACGACATCTTGCTCTCTCAGCCAGTGCCCGTAGTGCCCGTCAGGCGCGAGAGCGGCCAGGTACTCGACGTAGCCCAGCGGATGGGCGGCCATCCAATCCCTCTTCGAGCGAGAGGCGACACACCCGGGGTAACGCCTCTGCCACGAGCGCCAGAGCGAGAATGCGCCGCGGCGCCGGATCTGAGACTCGTCGTCGGCGAAAGCACCGAAAATCTTGGCGTAGGTCGCCTCGGAGGTCGACTGGTGACTGAAGTAGCCCACCAAGTTGTTGACCTCGTGGTTGCCGAGTAGTGCCACGACCTTGCCGCCAGCGGTCTCTGCCTGAGACTGGAGGGACATGATCAGGTCCAGGACTTCCCTCACGCCCGCGCCTCGATCCATCAAGTCGCCCGTCTGGACGAGGACCGCCGTGCCTCCGGACCAACGCTTCTCACCGTCGATCAATCCAGCGCTCTCGAGGATCGTCACGAACGCATCGAGGCTGCCGTGAACGTCACCGATCGCCACGATGCGAGAGGAGTCAGGAGACGCGAAGCTCGCGGGGGCGGCCAACGCCAGAGCCAACGCGAGACCCTGGGCGACACTGACGAGTGCCGGCATGCGCTTCATGCCAGGCCTCCTTCTCCCTGCAGGTTCCTCTCCAAGAGCTGGCGAAAAAGAGCTTTGACGATCTCGATGTTGTTCGCCAGCAGGTCGAAGAAGTCCTCGGCCTCGATCGCCAGCACGAGCGTCTCCTTCTCTACCGTGGCGCTGCCTGAGCGCAGGCGGCCGCTCAGGATCTCGGTCGCCCCAAAGGTCTCTCCCGGCCCCAGCAAGCGCTCTTCATCGTTGCTGGGTTTGACGCGGACCGACCCTCGGACGACGAAGTAGAGGGCATCCGCCGGGTCGCCCTCGCGGTAGATCACCTCTCCCGCGGGAAAGAGACTCTGATGCGTGATCGCGGAGATTCCCAGGATCTGCTCGGCACTGCACGAAGAGAGCAGCTCGACCGTTTGCAGGACGACGACTGTCTCGATGCGGGCCAACTCAGCCATTGGGCAACATTGAGAGTCTCACAGTCGTGCGTCGTTGTCTTGCCTCTCTGGGGGGCCGCCTGTGCGCTGGGCGACCCACGCAGCGGTCTCGAGGACGAAGGGATCGGTGGCTGTCGCGCGCAGAGAGTGTACGGCAGGATAGAGATCTGTGATGCTCTCGGTGAAGACAGTGTGCATGGCGCCGACGGCAAGATACGGGGCGTCCTCCGTGCGCTCGTCGCGCGGGCTCAGGTGCTTGAGAACCGTCGCTATCTTGGAGGCCCTGGCAATACCGAACTGTCTCTCCGCCCGTGACAACTTGTCGGCCAGCGGCGCATCGCCGACGGCGGCCAACACGACGTTCTTGTCCTCGCCCTCGAGCGAGCAGTCGAGGAACTCCAGCGCGTGGGCCCGCAAGCTCGGGTTCTGCAGGCTGCGAAAAGCGTCCCAGATAGGGCCCCGATCGTAGATCAGGGCGAGCAAGCCGAATAGATTCGTCCGATGGTCGGCCCCTCGCTCGGCGAGGAGTTGCTCGAGCAGTGCCCCGCCGGCAAAGACAGGCTGCGGTCCTGAGAAATGGTCGACGCCGACCGCGGCGGCGCGATTCAGGGCGTGAAGATCGGCCAAAGCGATGAGATAGCGCTTGGCCTCGACACCGATCTCCCGACGAATCTTCTGCCTCCGCGCCGGCTCCTCATGCGCCACGCCGAGCGAGTCGAGGGCTTCGAGGAGTTTGCGCCGCAGGAACATGTCCGAGGGGCCGTCCAGTGAATCGACCAACGCCTCGGCCGCCAGAGGCGACTCGATCAATGAGATCGTCTTCGGAATCGCTCGCCGGACCCACAGCGGCTCCTCCGGATCGTTCATGAACAGACGAAGCGCCGGGATCGCGGTCTCACCGAACGCCGCGAGAGCCTCGCG
>JAPUJD010000326.1 GCA_027296385.1 Acidobacteriota bacterium
ACCGCCAGTCCATAGGTCGACTCTGTGGTAATGGCAACGATGCCGCCGCCGCGCCAGAGCTCCTCGGCAGCGGCTGCGGCCCGTTTCCAATCCCGAATCTCCGGTAAGCGGGGAAGGGCTGACATCTGTTCCTCGGGCTGCTTCACCTCCCGAGCTTAGCCCGTCGCCGGTTATCCAGGCGCAGGCCGATAGCTCGCAGCGATGCCCGGATCTATAAACTCTTCTGATTATCCCAACGCGTCTAACCCCCATGCGCCGAGGTAATTAGCTCCTCTGCATGTGAGCGTGATACTTCTGTCCTCTGGTCACCGGCGAGCATGCGCGCCACTTCGTCGATGCGCTCGCCGCGACCGAGGCGCTCGACCGTCGTCCGGGTCCTGCCGCCACTCACGCTTTTGCGCACGCCGAAGTGCCGATCGGCGAAGCTCGCAACCTGCGGCAGATGGGTCACGGCCAAGATCTGGCTTCCCCGACCGAGGCGTTGGAGCTTGCGCCCCAAGGCGGAGGCGGCCTCGCCGCCGAGACCGGCGTCCGCCTCGTCGAAGACCATCGTCGTGGCGATCTGGCCGGGCTGCTGGACGGCCAGACGCAGGGCCAGGTAGATGCGCGACAGCTCGCCTCCCGAGGCGCTGGTCGCCAACGGCCGCGCCTCCTCTCCCGGGTTGGCGGCGAGGTAGAGCTCGACCCGGTCGAAACCCCGGGCTCCGAACTGCAAGCTCTGACCATCGATCACTAGCGGACTCTGGCCCAAGGACTCGCGGCCGAGCTCCACCGAGAGCCTGGCGCGCTGCAGGGCGAGGTCGGCGAACTGAGACTCGGCACTCTCGACCAGGCTCCGCGCCCAGCGTTTGCGGCCGGCCGACAACTTGCGCGCGACCTCGGTATACGACGCGAGCGCTGCAGCGACGTCTGCCTCGAGGGCGGCGCTGTCCTGCATGTCCTCTTCGAGCTGTTTGAGCTCCTCCTCCCCCGCGGCACCGTAGGCCAGCACCTGGCTGACTGAGTCGCCGTACTTGCGGCACAGGCGGTCGATGGCGGCGAGCCGTTCCTCGACACCGTCCAGGCGCCGAGGATCGGCCGACACGCCGTCGAGACGCCGCCGCAGGGTGTCGGCCAGCTCGCTCAACCCGATGCGTGCGTCGCGCAGCTCGTCTCCCCAGGTCTTGGCTTCTGGCTCCCAGGCCGAGATCGCCCGCAGCTCGGTCTCGAGGCGCGCCAGGCGCGCCACGATGGCGTCGTCCTCCTCCACCAGGCGCAAGTGCCCGTGACCGAGAGCGGCGGCGATCTCCTCGCTGTTGCGCAGCCGATCGCGTTCGGCGAAGAGCTCGCCGTCCTCCCCGGCTCTCAGGTTCGCCGCGCCGATCTCAGAGAGCTGGAAACGGAGCAGATCGACGCGTTCGTCGTGCAGCCGCCGATCCCCCCGCACGCCCTCGAGGCGCGCGGCGAGGCCGGTATAGGTTTCAAATGCGGCAGCCGTCGAGCGCAGCAGGCTCTCGGCCTTGGTACCGCCCAGGGCGTCGACGAAGCCGAGCTGTGCCTTGGGCGTGGCGAGCCCGAGCTCCTCGCGCTGGGCGTGAATCTGCAAGATCGGCTCTGTCGCCTGCTTGAGGAGCTTGAGCGTTACCGGCTGGTCGTTGATGAAGGCCCGGTTGCGACCCTCGCGCTCGATCTCGCGCCGCACCACCAGTTCGTCTTCGACGTCAAGCCCGACCTCGGCCAAAGCCCTGGCGAGGGCCGCATCGAGATCGAATCGGCCGCTGACGACCAGTCGGTCGGCGCCGCTGCGCACGAGCTCGGAGCTGGCCCGCGCCCCGCGTAGAAGCGCCAGTGCGTCGACGACGATGGACTTGCCGGCACCGGTCTCCCCGGTGAGCACGTTGAGGCCGGCGGCAAACTCGACCGAGGCCTCGGCGACGACGGCCAGGTTCCGGACGTGGAGATCGATCAGCATCGGCAGCCTAGTGCCCCCGACAAGGAACCATCAGATCAAGGGAATGAAGTCCGGGTCCTCCTGAGCTCGACGTTCGAAGCTCAGGAAGTCGTAGTACCCGCATCGGGAGCTCCCTGGGTAGTTGCGGCAGATCTCCGGCCGGCTCTCGTAGACCGTGCACTGCCTCGACTGCCTGTCGAGGAAGGCGCACACCGAGTCGTAGATGTGATCGTGCTGCTGGCGCAAGACTCGCTCACCCTTCTCCGGGCCCCTCTTGGTGAGTTTTTCGCGCGCCCTCTCGAGAGTGATCCCAAAGTGCTTTGCCAGGCGCCGAAGGTCCTTGCGCGTCGTCTGGATCCGCGGATACGAGCAGCAGTACGCCGGACACTTGTCGCAGTTGTAGAAAACCCTCTTGCCACCCACCGCGTGACGGCCGCCGGCTACTGGAACCGCGCGATCAGCGCATCCTGGTCGTGAACGCTGATCCGGTGTGTCGGATCGACCGAGATGAAGCCGCTCTCCTTGAAGTCGACGATCACCTGATTGACCCGTTCGCGCGAGGCCCCGACCAAGGACGCGACGTCGGTCTGGGTCAGGCGCAGGGGGATACGCACGCCGACCGGCTCGATCGGCTCGCCGTACTGCTGAGCGAAGGCCACGATCTGCCGCGCCACTCGACCCCGAACGTCGAGCGTCGACAAGGCCTGGATCTGTTCATTGGCCAACCGCAGCCGACGTGCCGTCAGCCGCATCAGGTTGTAGCTCAGCTCGTTCATCTGCTTGAGGCAACGGTGGAACGATTCCCGATCCATTGTCAGGGTCTGGCAGCGTTCGAGAGTGACGACGTTGGCCGAACGGCCGGCGCTGCCGACCATGCCCATCTCGCCAAAGGTGTCGCCGGGCCCCAAGAAGGCGAGGATCACCTCGGAGCCGTCGATCTGATCGACGTAGATTTTGACTGTGCCCTCGAGGAGGATGAAGACGAGTTCGATGCGATCGGCTACCGTGATGACATTGGTACCAGCCGAGAACGTCTTCTTGTGCAGCAATTGATTGAGCTGCTCTAGATCAGCCTGGGCCACTCCCTCGAACAAGGAGATGCTCGAAAGAACAGAAATATCTTCCACAGCGGGCATCACGCCTCCTCTTGTTGGACTCCCGTGCTACCGAACCCAGCGATCTTAGCAGGGAGACCGTGCTCCGCTACTTGAGGCTCAGCATCGCCCGCAGCACGTGACGAGCGATTTCGGGATTCTCGCGCAGCCGGCGAATGGAATACTGATACCAGTCGGGACCGTAGGGCACGTAGACCCTCAGGCGGTGCCCCTGTTCGATCAAAGCGTCCCTCAGCTCCTCGTCGACGCCCAGCAGCATCTGAAACTCATACTGCGACCGATCGAGCTCGTAGCGGTCGATCAGGGCGCAGGCGGCGCAGGCCAGGTACTCGTCGTGGGTCGCGATACCGACGTAGGCCCCCGCCGCGAAGAGCTTCTCCAACGCCGCCACGAAGTTGTGGCGTACGGTCTCGTAGCCCTTCCACGCCGTGGTCCGAGGCTCGATGTAGATGCCTTTGCACAGCCTGACGTTGACTCCCGGCCCGGCGAGCTCGGCGACGTCGTCGAGAGTGCGACGCATGTAGGCCTGCAGGACGACACCGAGGTTGTCGTACCGCGGTCGGAGCTCGCGATAGATCGCCAGAGTCGGATCGGTGCAGGTCCGGTCTTCCATGTCGATGCGCAGGAAGTTGCCGTGCTCCCTGGCACAAGCGGCAATTCGATCGATGTTCTCGCGGCACAAGTCCTGGTCGATCTTGAGGCCCACCTGGGTCGGTTTGATCGACACGTTGGCATCGACGCCGGCCGCGGCGATGGCACCGAAAAGCCCCACGTACTCCTCGACCGCCGCCGACGCCTTCGCGCGCTCCGAAACTTCCTCGCCGAGGAGATCGAGCGTCGCCATGGCCCCGCTGGCGTTCAGACGGCGCACCACCGCGAGGGCTTCCTCCGCCGTCTCGCCCGCCACGTAGCGCTTGGCAACCTGCCCGACCACGGCCTTGGGGACGAGCGGAATGGTCGCGACGACCAAGCGGCTGAACAGGCTCACGCTCGTCTAGCTGGCTCCGCCGTTCCCGGAGGCGCCGTTGTCAGCTACCCAGCGCACCGATTTGGAGCACGGGCAGGCGCCGCCGACCCGACGCAGGGTCGGCATCTCACGCGCCGCATCCGCGGCCGTGACTTCACCCCCGGCCACCTTCCTGAGCTTCTCAGCGTAGTCCTGGAAGTCGCTGCTCGCACGGTAGGCGTCGGGCAGTTGCTTCGACAGGTGGGCGAGGTAGCTGTCGGCATCGTCGAAGCTCTCGCCGTCCCATCCTGTCATCTCGAAAGAGGGAACACCGCGCCGCCGGAAGAAGTGTTTGTGCGGCGCATGGACCAACTCCTCGAAGGTGATGCCGCGCACGGTCTCACGCTGGTCGACGATCTGGTCGAGTATCTGCTCTGCCTCCTTGAGCTTGAGCTCGGGGAGACGGGCCCGCAGGTAGCGCATGTTGAGGTCGCGCACCAGCTTCAGGACCTCGTCGTAGTACAGACCCTGGGCCTCGGCGTTCTTCATCGGCTTGAGGCCGTAGCGCACGTTGGTGCCGCCGCCACGCTCGTCGCCGAACATCTCGAGCCCTCGCGGCAGCCACTTGTTGAGTGCCTTCTGGATGTCCTCAGTGGTGATGTAGACGCTGCCCTGCGCCGCCTGCTCCATCCACCGGCGCATCGGCACGATCCCGGCGGCCAGGTGAAAGGCCTCCTCACGCAGCATCGGCGGCATGCTCGCGGCGAAGGGCTTGTAGGCGCTGACGCGCTGCATCTCGAGCTGATACTTGCCCACCCGGTCGATGATCGCGCAGAAGGTCGCGTTATCGACGAAGGAGTCGAACTCGATGTTGAAGGCACCCAGCACGTGGGAGCCCGTCGTCATCGACAGGATCTCCTCCACCATGTCGGCGCTCTTGACGTCGGTCACGCTGCTCCAGTCGTCGTCGAGCAGCAGATGCAACATCTGGTAGCCGTGCCGCAGCTCCTCCGCCATCATGCGAAGGATCCAAGCCTGGTCCTTCTCGTCCTGCGCCCGGGCCAGGGTCAGTCGATGCTGCTGAATGGAGCCGAACTCGGTGCTGGCCTGAGCCCGAATGGCGCCCAGCAGATGGGCCGCCTGCTCGGAGTCGAGGTCCCGCGCGCGGGTGAACTTGGGCTCGCCCTTGCGATCACCACACTCGATCTCGTCACAGATACCCGTCTCCCGGAAGGCGCAGGTCTCGAACCGCTGATCCTTGGGGAAATACCTCTCCCAGTTGTCGAGAAGAAAATCATAGTCGGGCAGGAAGGTCTGACGCCACTTGACCACGGCGTCGTGGAACTTCTTGGGAATATGGGTCTTGACAGTGGCCATCGACTCTCCTCAGGCGAGCTCTTTGACGAACGGCGTCAGGCCTGCGGGCTCGAAGCCCAAGGCGATAAAGAACTGGGCAATCCCGTCCATGTCACGGTCTACCAGCGTGTGTACGCTCGTGGCGCCACGGCCCCGAAAGTAGGCCAACATGGCCTCGGCCAGACGTCGGCCGACGGCCTGACCCCGCATCTCGGGGTCGACGCCCATGACTTCGATCCACCCGGTCGGCTGTTCGAGCCCGAATTCACCCGAGCGGATCTCGCCCAGCATGAACCCGACGACCCGGCCGTCGATCTCGGCCACCAGGGACGCTTCAGGATCGCGTCGCATGTAGTAGCCCAACCGCATCTCCCAGACCTCGGGCCGGTACTTCCCGTCGATTTTCTCGTCGAGACCGGTAATGTCGCCAAGGTCGGTGTCCTGGAGCGGCCGAATCCGCAGTTGTGCAGTGTCTTCGCTCATGGCAGTCAGGATCTCACCCTAGGAGGGAGATCGGTACGAGCTCCTTTCGAAACCGCCTCATTCTACTGGCCACCCGGAAGCGTCGCAACGGCGTCGCGGCCGGGGCGGCGCCGACCAGCCGGACATCGCCACAGGTCGCACGCCAGCGGCCTGACGAGGCCTATTCACAGGTCCTTCAGACCTGGCTGTTCGCCGCCGCCAGCAGCGGCGCGACGTGCTCGTGCGCGTGGTAGCTGCTGCGCACCAGCGGCCCGGACTCGCAGTGCGCGAAGCCCATCTCGAGCGCCAGGGCCCGGTAGCCATCGAACTCCTCGGGCGTCACCCAGCGATCGACCTCCAAGTGCTCTCGCGTCGGCTGCATGTACTGCCCCAGGGTCATGACCTGCACCCCGGCAGCCCGAATATCGCGCAACGTCTGCTCAACTTCGTCCGGCCTTTCGCCGAGTCCCAACATGATCCCGGTCTTGACGATGCCGCCGTACTCGCCACGATCACGCCGCCCCGACGCCCTGGTAAGGAGCTCCAGCGACCGCTCGTAGCGGCTCCCCGGGCGGGCCTCGCGATACATGCGCGGCACCGTCTCCATGTTATGGGAGAAGACCTCGGGTCGGGCCTCGAGGACGATGTCGAGAGCTTCGGCCACACCGCGGAAGTCAGGAGTCAGCACCTCGACCGCGCAGCTCGGACTGGTTTGGCGAATCGCCTCGATGACGTCCGCGAAATGGCGCGCCCCCCCATCCGGCAGGTCATCGCGATCGACCGAAGTGATGACTGCGTGGCGCAGGCCCATCACCCGGATGGCCTGCGCGACGTGGGCCGGCTCGTCGACATCCACGCCGGCGGCTGGGCGGCCCGAAGTGACTGCGCAGAAGCCGCACCGGCGGGTGCAGATATCTCCCAGGACCATGAAGGTGGCAGTGCCGTGCTCGCCCCAGCACTCGTAGATGTTCGGACAGCGCGCCTCCTCGCAGACCGTGTTGAGGTTCAGCCTTGCGACCAGGCCCTTGACCTCGTGGTAGCGCCGTGGAGTGCGCAGGCGGATTCGCAGCCACTCGGGCCGCGGCTCGCGCCGGCGAGAACCGATCTGTACCAACGAGCCGACCTCGGGCGCTTCACCCATGACCGGCAGTCTACAGCCCGCCAGCTCGTAACTCACGCCCAAAAACTGCGGCGAAGTGCCCGGCGACGACTTCGGCCATCGCCTCGAGGCTCGGCCTCGCTCCCGTCAGACTGGCCACCGAGGCCATCTCGACCTGCTGCAGGCCACAGGGCACGATGGCG
>JAPUJD010000327.1 GCA_027296385.1 Acidobacteriota bacterium
GCGGTGAGTCACTCGAAGAAGTTCTGGGAGATGAAGGCTTCCAGGAGGTCGACCTTGGCCTGAAGAGCGCAGTCGAGCTGAGAACGGGGACACGGAGCGGGGACCTGGCGAGCGGGCCCAGTGAGCGGGCGCAGTGAGCAGGCGCTACGAGGCCGAGCTGAGCGTCAGCAAGGAGGGAATTGCCTGGCTATGGGCGCCCGGCTATAGTGACTTCAGAAACAATGAGTCAAGAGCCGAACGGGCACCGGACCGACCGGCTCGGTCGACTACTCGCGACGGCAGAATGGACGATGTCCGAGCCCTCCGGGGCGCACGGCGTCACCGGCGGCCTCGGCGATGAGCTCGGCGACACTCTCCCATGCCACACGACACAGCTCACCCAGCAGCTCGCGGCGATGCAGGAAGAACGGTCGCAGGAGCTTCGGCACGGTGCCTCGGCCAGCTTCATGAGCCCGGTCGCTCATCCCGCCAACGTCCTGATCATGGGCCCGGGCGGCTACCGCTTCATCGACTACATCAAGGTCGGCCTGCCGCTGACCCTGGTCTGTTTGGCGGTGACTCTGCTGTTGCTGCCACTAGTCTGGCCTTTGACGCCCTAGGGCGAGTGCCGGGTCGGCGGCGGCGCTGCGCGAAGCGACTCCACGAGCTGTTGCAGCTCCAGAGGTGGCGGTGCGGTGAGGCGCGAGATCACAAAAGTGGCCAGCAGATTGAGGAAGAGTCCGACAGTTCCGATCCCCTGGGCGCTGATGCCGAAGAGCCAAGGCTCCATGCCGAAGAAGCGGTTGCCGATGATGTAGGAAGCGGTGAAGGAGAGTCCGAGGAGCATGCCGGTGATAGCGCCGGTGCCATTGGTCCGCTTGTCGAAAATGCCGAGCAGGATCACCGGGAAGAAGCTGGCGGCGGCCAGCCCGAAGGCGAAAGCCACGACTTCGCCGACGAAACCTGGCGGATTGATGCCGAAGTAGCCCGCCACCAGGATGGCGGCAAGGATCATCACTCGGCCGACCAGAAGGCGTTGAGCGTCGCTGGCGTCGGGGTTGATGAGCTTCGTGTAGATGTCGTGCGCAATCGAGCTCGAGATCACGAGAAGCAATCCGGCGGCCGTGGAGAGCGCCGCCGCCAGGCCGCCGGCCGCCACCAGAGCGATCACCCAGGGCGCCAAGCCGGCCACTTCCGGCGTCGATAGCACGATGATGTCGGGGTCGACGAGAATCTCGTTGGCCTCGGGCTCGGGCGCCAACTGGAGCACTCCGTCCCCGTTCTTGTCCTCGAGGTTCAACAGCCCGGTCTTCTCCCAGCTCGACACCCAATCGAGAGCTCGTGCCTCGGCCAGCGGTTTGTCGTGCAGCGTGTCGATCAGGTTGTAGCGGGCGAAGATCGCAACCGCGGGCGCCGTCGTGTAGAGCAGGACGATGAACAGAAGAGCCCAGCCTGCCGAATAGCGTGCCGCTCGCACACTGCGCACCGTGTAGAAGCGGACCAGGATGTGCGGCAAGCCCGCGGTCCCGGCCATCAACGCGAAGGTGATGCAAGCCACGTCCAGCATTGACTTGCTCTGAAACGGCTTGGTGTACTCGCTGAAACCGAGATCCAGCTGGATCTGATTCAGTCGTTCGGCGATGTCGCTAGAGGTGAGAGCGAGCTGCGGAATCGGGTTGCCTGTCAACTTCATGGCGATAGCGACCGCCGGGATGAGATAGGCGAGAATAAGAATCGAATACTGTGCCACCTGTGTCCAAGTGATGCCCTTCATGCCGCCCAGAACCGCGAAGAAGGCGACCACCGTCATGCCGATGAGCACACCGGTGCCGATGCCGACACCGAGGAAGCGGCTGAAGACAACGCCGACGCCGCGCATTTGACCGGCCACATAGGTCAGCGAGATGAAGATGGCGCACATCGCAGCCACCAGCCGGGCCGTATCCGAACCGTATCGATCGCCGATGAAGTCAGGCACCGTGTACTTACCGAACTTGCGTAGGTAGGGCGCCAGGAGCAGCGCGAGCAGTACGTAACCACCGGTCCAGCCCATCAAGTAGACCGCTCCGTCGTAGCCCATGAACGAGATCAGCCCCGCCATTGAGATGAAGGAGGCCGCCGACATCCAATCGGCGGCTGTCGCCGCGCCGTTGAAAATTGCCGGTATGCCGCGGCCGGCAACGTAGAACCCCTCAGTCGTGTGAACCCGGCTGCGGTAGCCGATCAACAGATAGGCGCCAAAGGTGGCGGCGACCAAGCCGTAGGTCCAGGCTTCGACGCTCATCGGTCCGCCTCGCCCCCGTCCCGGTGGCTGCGGTCGAGGCGATCCATCCGCCAGGCGTAGACAAAAATGAGAATCACGAACACGAACATCGAGCCCTGCTGTGCCCACCAGAAGCCGGCCGGCAGCCGACCGACCCGCACGCTGGCGAGCGGCTCAGCGAGGAATATGCCGAGGACGAAGGAGACGAGGAACCAGATCGCCAACAGGCACCCGATCAGCCGCAGGTTGCTGATCCAGTAGCTGCGCTGCGATGCCTGCCGATTCCCCAGGTAGTCCTCCTTTGCCACTTCGCAGCGAGCGTCGTCCTCGAGTGCGAAGACCGACGCAACGACCCGTCTGTTGGTTGGCAGGCAAGGTACCACACCGCTCACCAGTGGGCCGGCCGGCGCGGCGAGGAGCTCTCGCACCGAAACTGCCGACTAGAGCGCGACCGTTAGAGCTTGCTAGGATCACCGCTCCGCGCACGAGCGCTCCCATGAAGGACTCCCGGCAGCCACCTGAAGTCGTCCTGGTCACCGGCGCAGCTGGCAAGACGGGTCGAGCGGTCATTGGTGGGCTCGTCGCCAACGGAGTGGCCGTCCGCGCATTCGTCCGTAATCCCCAGCAGCGGCTGGCGGTCGAGCTGCTCGGCGCCGATCAGGTAGTGGAAGGAGATCTGCTCGACGGCGAGGCGGTCATCGCGGCGGTGGGCGGGGCTCACTCGATTTACCACATCTGCCCGAACGTGAATCCCGACGAGACGGACATCGGTCGCCGGGTGATCACCGCCGCCAGGGAGGCCGGAGTCGAGCGGTTCGCCCTGCACTCGGTTCTCCATCCGCAGACCGAGGCGATGCCACACCACTGGGCCAAGCTGCGCGTCGAGGAGCTCCTGCTCGAATCAGGCCTCCCCTTCACCATCCTCCAGCCCGCGCCCTACATGCAGAACATTCTCGGCCAGTGGGAGCGCATCGCCCGGCAGGGCATCTACTCGGTTCCGTACGCTTTGTCCTCACGAATCGCCATGGTCGACCTCGAGGACGTCGCCGCGGTTGCGGTCCGGATCTTGAGCGAGCCGCATCACGCCGGCGCCACCTACGAGCTCTGCGGACCCGACCAGCTCGACCAGATCGAGATCGCTACCCTTCTCGGTCGGCATTTGGGCACGACAGTTCGCGCCGAGACCTTGCCGCTCGAGGTCTGGTCGCGAAGCGCCAACTGCTCTCCCGGGTCCTATCCGTTCGAGACCTTGGTCAGCATGTTCCGCTACTACGAGCGGCACGGAATGGCCGGCAGTTCTGGCGTCCTTGAATGGCTTCTGGATCGACCGCCCACTGGCCTTGCCGATTTCCTCGAGAAGCAGTCGGGGCGGGCCGCTCACAGCTAGCCGTTGCACCCCTCACCCAAGCCTCAGGGATCGCTGGCCAGCTGCTCCGCCTTCCAGTTCATCGCGATCTCGATGCGAGCTCTACCGCTGGGATGGTCGAAGAGGATCCATTCTTCGACCGGGCCCGGGTCCATCTTGCGGTACTCACCGAGCTTGAGTGCCACCTCGGCGATAGAGGTTGACGGGGTGCTCGTCGGTCACTAGACTGGAGGCGAAAACAAGGCGTAATTTCCGAGACCTGAGAAAAGGAGGAACGAAGATGTCGATCGCTGAGTCGTTGATTGCTGACCTGAAGCAGGAGGGTGGGATGACGCGAACGGTCCTAAAGGCCGTTCCTGCGGACAAGTACGACTGGAAGCCGCACGAGAAATCGATGTCGCTCGGTGGGTTGACGGGGCATCTTGCCGAGACGCCGAGCTGGATGGGTTCGATGATGG
>JAPUJD010000328.1 GCA_027296385.1 Acidobacteriota bacterium
CGAGGTCGGTCTGCCCTCCCCCACCGCCAAGCTCGAGATTCACGTCGTGCTCGTGGCTCCGGAGATCCACTGGAACACCGGCAACGTCGGTCGGACCTGCCTGGCGGCCGGCGCCCGGCTCCACCTGATCGAGCCACTCGGCTTTTCGCTCGGGGCCAAGGAGATCCGGCGGGCCGGCCTCGACTACTGGCCTCACGTCCAGCCGCGCCTATGGCCCGATTGGCAAGCCCTCGAGCGCTGCCTCCCCGAGCTCGGCGAGCCCTACTTCTTCACCGTAGCGGCAGAGCAGACCTACTGGCAGCCGTCCTACCCCAACCGGACCGTATTGGTCTTCGGCGGTGAGACTCGCGGACTACCAGCCGCCATTCGTCAGCGCTACGAACGACGTCTGGTGGCCATCCCGCAAGACCACCGCCGCGTGAGATCACTCAACCTCTCGAGTTGCGTCGGGATCGGGGTCTACGAGGTGCTGCGTCAGCGCCGCCAGCCCGGGCTACGGCTTTCGAGCTCGGATGAGAGCCCGCCCGAGGGGGATGGCCAGGATCACGAGCAGGCCGGCGGAGATCGCCAATAGGCGCTCGTCAGCCAACGGCGGCACGTCGAGTACCCTCGCTGCCGCCTTGCCGAGTCCATTGAGACCGAGCACGACGGAGACCGCCACGACGCCCGCGGTCAGCAGGTTGGCCAGTCGACCGTTCAGCGCTCGCGCGCCCATCTGCCGGCGATCGTTCACCGCCAGGAAGAGGAAGATCGCGACGACGGGCAAGAGGATACCGTTGAGCGCTTGCGCCACGAGGATCACCGGCACCGGCCGGGCGCCACTGACGCCAAAGCCGACCCCCACCGCGAGCACACCCGCCCACACCGACCGGTAGCGCCAACCCCGCATATCCCAACTACGCTGCCCCTCCTTCTCGAATAGCCCGCGGGCAGTGATGGCAGCCGCCAGCGGGGCGGTGACCGCAGACGAGAGGCCCGCCGCCAGCAGACCGATCGGCACCAGCGGACCGGCCCAGGAGCCCAGGCGCTCGACGAGAATCTCGGTCAAGGCCTCGAAGGTGAAGGTACCCGCAAGGGCCGCGCCGACCACCAGGACGCCCATCGAGATCAACCCCCCGAGGCCCACCGCCACGATGATGCCGAAGCGGGTCTCGCCCAGCTTGCCGCCGCTCGCCAGCCCGGAGCCCAGAAAAAGGTTGTAGGGCACCACGGTGGTGCCGACCAGGCCCAGGGCGAGCACTGCCGAATCGGCGGGCAGGCTCGGACGCAACGCCCCCCGCAACAACGCCTCGATCTCCGGCCGCAACAGATATGCCGACCACAGAAAAGCTACGCCCATGATGGCGACCAGAAGCGCCAGGAGTTGGGCCACTCGGGTCGGCGAGTTGAACCAGAGCAGCACGGCGGCCACGGCGCCGAGCGCAAGGGTCCAGATGTGCTGCGGTACATCGGTCACGAGCTGGGCGCCGGCGACCCCGCCGAGGATGTTGCCGGCCTCGTAGGCCGCGCAGCCGATGATGACGGCACCGAGTACCAGGGCGAGGACTGCGGCGCGGCCGACTCCCGTGGGGTACCTCTCGCGCAGGGCCTGACCGAGGTCGAGCCCCCCGGCGATGGTCAACCGCGCCGCCGCCTCCTGCAACACCACGCAGGCAACGGTCGAGAAGACGAGAGCCCAGAGCAGGGCATAGCCGAAGCGCGCCCCGGCCGAGGCCGCCGTGGTCACGGTGCCGGGTCCGATGAAGGCGGCCGCCAGCACGGACCACAGCATGATCGAGGCCAGGCGCTTCATCACTCCTCCTCCGCTTCCGGGGCGCCCCAGCCGCCGCCGCCAGGCGTCTCCATGATCAGGCGATCGCCTACCGCGACGTCGCGCCCGTCGACGGCGGCGAGCTCCTCGACGCTGCCGTCCGCCCGCCGCAGTCGTTGCCGCCCAGGCGCTCCCGGCTCACCGCCGGCCGCGCCGTAGGGCCCGCGCGCGCGGTGCTGGGTCAGCACCGACAGCGTCATGGGCTCGAGGAAGACGAACTCTCGGCACACCCCGTCGCCGCCCGTATGACGCCCGGCACCGCCCGACCCGTGGCGGATCTCGAAACGCTCCAGACGCACCGGGTATCTAATCTCCAAGACCTCGGGATCGGTGATGGCCGTGTTGGTCATGTGGGTGTGCACTGCGTCCGCGCCGTCGAATCCCGGGCCTGCTCCGGCGCCGCCACAGACCGTCTCGTAGTAGCCGAAGCGCTCGTTGCCGAAGAGAGTGTTGTTCATCGTACCCTGGCTGCAGGCGGCGAGCCCGAGCGCCTTGAGCAGCGTATCGACCAGGCGCTGGCTGGTCTCCACGTTGCCGCCGACGACCGCCGGGCACCGGGCGGGATCGGCTGGAAACGGCGGGTTGAGCAGACCGGGCGGCAAGAGGAGCTCGACCGGCTCGGCCAGGCCTTCATTGAGCGGCAGCTCCTCTGCCAGCAGCAGGCGCAGCACGTAGAGCACGACACTGTGCACGATGGCGGGTGTCGCGTTGAGGTTGCCCTGATGCACGCCGCCCGAGCCGGTGAAGTCGATCTTGGCGTGTTCGCCGGCGAGAGTCACCGTCACTGCCAGCGGCGTGCCGTCGTCCAGCTCCTCCCGAGCTCGAAAAACGCCGGGCGGTCGGCGGGACAGCGCGCGCCGCATGCGCTGGGCCGCCGTCTCCCTGAGCAGCCGCATGTAGCGAGCGACTGTCGAGCGACCGTGGGCCGCGGCCAATTCCTCGAGCCGCTGGGCGCCACGGTGGTTCGCCGCCACTGCCGCTGCCAGGTCGGCGAGGTTCTCCTCCACCGCACGGGACGGATGAGGGCCATCGAGCAGCCAGGATCGCGCCTCGGCCCACCGCCCCTCGCCACCGCGCACCAGATAGCGTGGCTCGATGACCACGCCCTCTTCGGCCAGCGTGCGGGCGTCGGGCGGCATCGAGCCAGGCCGCGTTCCGCCGATCTCGGCATGATGGGCCCGGCTGGCGACATAACCCAGCGGTTCCGCGTCGCTCGGGTCCATCCACACCGGAGTGATCACCGTCACATCCGGCAGATGCGAGCCGCCGAAGCCCGGATGATTGGTCACCGCGACGTCGCCCGGCCCGAGTTCCAGGTGCCCCTTGACAGTGCGCACGCAGAGTCCGAGGGCTCCGAGGTGTACGGGAATGTGTGGCGCGTTCACCACCAGCCGGCCCGCGCTGTCGAGCAGCGCGCAGGAGAAGTCGAGGCGCTCCTTGACGTTGACCGACAGGGCGGTGCGCCGCAGCAGTTCTCCCATCTGGGCTGCCAGAACCTCGAAACGGTGGGTGAAGAGCTCGAGCTCCACCGCCCGACCAACGCTCACGACTCGTCTCCGCTTCGACGCAGAGCCAGCGCGCCGGCGCCATCGACGTGTGCCTCCCAGCCCGCCTCGACGACGGTGGCGCTGTGCGCCTCCCACACCAACGCCGGCCCGGTGAAGGCAGCACCAACCTCCATCTGGGAGCGTTCGTAGACCGGCCACTGGCCCCAACTCCCGCCCAGCCAGGCGCGAGCTCGGCCGCTGGCCGGAGCCTCGTGAAACGATCTCGCCGGAGCCACTTCGCGAGCCTCCTTCGCCCGCGTTGCCGCCACCAACCGGAGAGACTCGATTTCCACAGCAGTGCTCGGGGGTGGGTAGCCGTAGAGCGCCCGATAGCGCTCCTCGAAATCTCGTGCCAGCATCGCCGCACCACCCGATCCCTCCCATTCGATAGTCAGCGTCGCCTCCCCTCCGGCGATTCGGAGCTCGACGCTGCTGCCGCTCACGACGATCGACTCGACGGCGACACCTTCCGCCGCCACTCGCGACCTCGCCTCGTCCGCGAGCTCCGAGAACCAGCCGGCGAGTCGAGGACCAACGTCGGAAAGGGAGGCCAGCACCGAGCGTTCCGCGAAGCGCTCGAGGCGCGCCGCACCGAGACCGAGAGCACTCAGGATCCCGGCGTCAGCCGGAATCACGATCTTCGCCAAACCCAGGATCTCGGCCAACGCGCAGGCGTGCTGAGCGCCGGCCCCACCGAAGGCGACGAGGGCATGCTCGGCCAGGTCGTAGCCCTGGCGGATGGAAATCCGCCGGATGGCCTCCGCCATGCGCTCGTCGGCAATGGCCAGCAGCCCCGTCAGAAGCTCGTCCCGAGCGAGGTCCTCGTCGGTGCCCTCGCGCACAGAGGCGAGCAGCGCGCCAGCGGCCGCCTGCGCGGCGCCGGCATCGAGTGGGATGGCGAATCGTGAGGGCTCGATCCGGCCGAGCAACAAATTGACGTCAGTCAGAGTCAGTGGTCCGCCCCCTCCGTACGAGGCCGGCCCAGGGCTGGCGCCGGCACTCTGGGGGCCGACACGCACCTGGCTGCCGTCGAACCAGCAGATCGACCCGCCTCCCGCCGCCACGGTCTCGATCGCCAGGGCCGGCGCCATCAGTCGCACGCCGCCGACCTCGATTCGGTGCCGGTAGTCGAGGCGCTTGCCGATGCGCGACACGTCCGTCGAGGTTCCGCCCATGTCGAAGGCGATCAACGACCGCTCGCCCGACGCCCGGCCGGCGCTCGCAGCCCCGACGACTCCACCGGCCGGCCCGGAGAGCAAGCTGTCTTTCGGCTCGTACTGCGCGGCGCTGATCAGTCCACCGGCGCTCGTCATCACGTGCAGCGTGCCCGCTCCGATCGCCCCCTGCACGCCCTCGAGATAGCTCGTGATCGTCGACGACAGGTAGGCGTTGACGACTGCCGTCTCCGCCCGCGGCAAGATCTGGATTCGCGCCGCCAGCTCGCACGACACCGAGACGTGGCGAAAACCCATCTCGCGTAGAAGGGCGGCCACGGCCCGCTCGTGGGCCGGGTTGCGATAGCTGTGCAGCAGGGCGATCGCGGCGCAGTCCGCTCCGCTCGATAGCAGCTTGGCTGCTGCGTCCCGCAAAGACTCCAGCTTCAACGGCCGCACGACCGACCCATCGGCGGCCAGACGCTCCTCGACCTCTATCACCGTGGAGCAAAGCGGCGCCTCCTTCTCGATGGCGACGGCGAAGAGATCGTCACGCCGTTGGGTGCCGATCGCCAGCAGGTCGCGAAACCCCGCCGTCACGAAGAGGGCGACCGCAGGGCCACTCCGCTCCAGCAGCGCATTGGTTCCACGCGTCGTACCTAGCCGCAGCGCAAGGGTGGGCAATGGGTCCCCGGCCGCAGTGCTCGTCACCACCCGGGCCGCCAGGATCGGAGCCTCCTCGTCGAAGACGACTTCCCCTGCCTCGCCCCCGCGCAGGCCGCCCAACTCATTCTCGAGCTGAAGCTCGCCGGATGAGCCGACAGAATCGGCGATCCTCGCGCCGCCCCCCGCCAGGCGCCTCAGCGTCGCACCGCGAAAAAACCCGTCAGGCAGTTCCAGCTCGGTGTCGAAGCGCACCCGGGCGGACACCACGGGCCAGAGAGAGCCGCGCAGGGCGCTGCTGCTGAGAACCTTGGCCCGCCGGATGCGCCCCTGCGGGTCGAGGGCGACACAGTCGGTGAAGGTCCCTCCGGTGTCGACCCAGACCTGCCAAGGGGGACTATCCTGCATGCCTCACCCCGCTCCGAGCGAACCGGATCCACCGACGCAGCCGGACCGGGTCGAGAAGTGAAGGTTAGACGGCATCGCGGAGGTCGCCGAGGCCCGGCGCAGTCAGACGGTGCGCCGGTGCCGCAGCATCCGGCGTAGCAGGACGAAGAGCACAACCACGACCACTGCCGCCACCACCGGCAGCGCCAGCGCCAGAACCGTCAACCCCAACGCGGTCCCGACCTCGACCGTCGAGACCAACGGATTGGCTACGCCTCCCGTCCCGAGCGCCGACGCAGCTCGTGCCGCCACCGTCGTCACCTGCACGGCACCGGCGATGCCACCGCCCGCGATCACCGCCAGCGGCCATTTGATCAGCGGATCCATGCCGGTGACCACGGAGGCCGTGGCAACCACCCCGGCGACGACGGCGGCCGGTGTCGCCACGCTGTCGAGCAGGTTGTCGAGCCAGGGCACGTAGTAAGCGCCGATCTCCAGCAGCGTCGCTACCGAGAACATGATCAGGGCAGGCGTGCCGGCGAGCCACTCGAAGCTCCCATCGACGCTCAAGTAGCCGGCTCTCGCGGCCAGGTTCATCACCAGGAAGGGCACGAAGATCCGAAAGCCGCAAGCAGCGCTGAGGCCGAGGCCGAGAGACACGCTGAGGAGGGTCTGGAAAACCATCGCCATGACTACGTCTCGAGCTCGTCCAGCATTCCGATGCGGCGGATGTGGCGGCCGCCCTCGAAGTCCGTGCGCAGCC
>JAPUJD010000329.1 GCA_027296385.1 Acidobacteriota bacterium
TCAGCCAGGTGCTACCGACTGCGCTACCTGGGCAACCGTCCAGACAGGACGCCTGGAGGGCAGTTTCTAGCAGGGGCTCGGGTGGGGCGTCGAGCTGTCCCGGGGGTCGGGCATCGAGCGTAACGGTGAAGCCTTGGCTTAAGATACCGGCGATGTTCGGGATTGGGATGAGACTCGGACGGCGCGTCGGGGTCGGCTTGATCGGGCTTCTCGCTGCGGCGGGCTCGGCCTTTGGGTGGACTGCGGTGACGGAGATCGCGATCGCCCAGCGGGCCGCTCGTTTCGCCCCGCCGGACTTACAGCGGCAGATCGAGAAGCACCCGCAGGCGCTGCGGGATGGGGTGCTGGCCGCGATCGAGAACCCGGCGGTGGGGCGATCGGTGGACGAGGTGCTGTCGCTGGAGGTCGAGCGGGCGATCGACGCGATCCGGTCGCATCGGCCGTTTGCAGAGGTCGTGCAGCGGCTCGGAGGGGTGACGCACTATGTGGCGCAGGCCAACAACCCGCTGGCGGTCGGGAGCGGTGATCCGGCGGAGCCGCGGTATGCGCGCGATTACCCCCGCTACGTGGAGAGCGTCCAGGAGCGGTTCAACGTGACGTTCTACGGTGAAGGGCGTCGCGTGGAGGCGCCGGCGGACTTGAGCTCGCTGCTGCGACGCACGTTCGCCCGGGGGCGGTCGTACTATTCGCTGTTGGCCAGTGAGTACCGGCGCATCGATTATGGGGAGGGCCGGCGGCGCTTCGACGACCGGTCGACGGCCTACGGTCTGTCAGCCCTGGCGTACAGCCATTCGATCAGTGACACCATTGGTGTGCTTCGCTATATTTGGCTGCGGGCTGGCGGCGCGGATTCGCGCACTTTTCTGAAGCTCACACCGCCGCGCAGCCCCTGAGGGGGGAGACCTTGCTGAAAGCCAATCGCGCCCTGGTTTCGGTCTATGACAAGCGGGGCCTGGTGGAGTTCGTCCGGGGACTGACCGAGCTCGGGATCGAGATCATCTCGACCGGCGGCACCAAGCGAGCACTGGAAGCGATGCGGTTGCCGGTGCTCTCGGTGGCCGAGGTGACGGGCTCACCGGAGATTCTCGACGGCCGGGTGAAGACCCTGCACCCGAACATCCACGGCGGCATCCTGGCCGACCGCGAGCGCGCCTCGCACTTGAGCCAGCTCAACGAGCACTCGATCACCCCGATCGACCTGGTGGTGGTGAACCTCTACCCCTTTCGGGAGACGGTCAGCCGCGGCGGCTCATTCGAGGAAGTGGTCGAGATGATCGACATCGGCGGCCCGAGCATGGTGCGCGGCGCGGCCAAGAACCACCACGGGGTCGTCGTGGTGGTCGACCCGGACGACTACCCACAGGTGCTGGGGGCGCTCGAGGAGGGCGACCGGCGAGTGCCGGACAGGCTGCGACGAAGCCTCGCGATCAAAGCCTTCCGCCACACACAGTCCTACGACGCGGCGATCGCTCACTGGCTCGAGGAGCGCACGGGCGAGGGCAAAGCGCTCTTCCTGCGCCATGCGGTGATCGATCTGGTGAAGGACTTCGAGCCGCGCTACGGCGAGAACCCACATCAGCAGGCGGCGCTCTACAGTACGACCGGAGGCAACGGCGTTTTCGGTGGCTTCGAGCAGCTCCAAGGTAAGGAGCTCTCCTACAACAACCTGCTCGATGTCGACGCAGCGCGCCGCATCGTGGCGCCGTTCGAGGCCGCCGCGGTGGCGATCGTCAAGCACAGCAACCCCTGCGGCGTCGGCCGCGGCACGACGCCGAAGGAGGCGTACGAGCGCGCCCTGGCCTGCGACCCGCTGTCGGCCTTCGGCTCGATCGTGGCCTCGAACCGGCCGGTCGACGGCGAGATGGCGGCGGCGATGGCCGAGCTCTTCGTCGAGGTGGTGATCGCGCCCGCCGTCGACGAAGCAGCACAAGAACACTTCACCAAGAAGAAAAACCTTCGAGTCATCGTCTCCCCGGTGGTCGAGAGCCGAGCCGGGACGCTGGAATTCCGCTCGATCGACGGCGGTTTCATCGCCCAGAGTGTCGATGGCGGCGCTGTCGACACCGGCGCCTGGAGCTGCCCGACCCGGCGCCAGCCGAGCGCCGAGGAACACCGCGCGCTCGAGTTCTCCTGGAACGTCGTGCGCTACGTCAAGTCGAACGCCGTGCTGCTCGCCAAGGAAGACCAGACCGTGGGCATCGGCGCCGGCCAGATGAGTCGGGTGGACGCCTGCCGGCTGGCACTGACCAAGGCTCAGCTACCGGTCATCGGCGCCGTCGCGGCCTCGGACGCCTTCTTCCCTTTCCGCGACGGACTCGACGTGCTGGCCGAAGCCGGGGTCGTCGCCGTCGTGCAGCCGGGCGGCAGCAAGCGAGACGACGAGGTGGTGGCGGCAGCCGACGAGCATGGGATGGCGATGGTGTTCACCGGCCGGCGCCACTTCCGCCACTAGGAGCGACAAGGTGCGCCACGACCTCTTCGTCCACCGAACGCTGCTGCCGGCGCTCGTGTGCTGCGCTCTCGCCGCGCCGGCCGCGGCGCAGGATGCGTGGACGGTACTGGCCGCGGCGCGGGCCGAGTTCGAGCGCACGGCGTGGACGGCGGACTTCGTCCAGACCTACGTTCCAGCAGGCTTCTCGAGCGGCGAGACCGAGACCGGCCGGGTGTCGGTGGCGTTGCCGGGCACGCTACGCTGGGACTATGACGTGCCCTACGCCAAGGTCTTCCTGGTGCGCGACGACATGGCCTACACCTGGAATCCGGGCGAGAGCACCGGACGGCGGACGCTCCTGGCGCCCGCAGAGCGCGAGCACCTGGCGCTGCTGGAGCTCGACCTGGCCGCCCTCGAGGCGCGCTACGAGGCGGCGCTCACGCACCTGGAGGGCGGCCTGGAGGTGACGCTGACGCCGCTCGACGAAACCGCTGACATCCGCGCCGCGACCCTGGCGCTCGAGCCGGCCTCGTACCGACTGCTGCGGCTACGCTACTCTGACTTCGAGGGCAACACGACCGAGTTCCGACTCTCCGGCCATCGCGTCGCGGCCGACACCGGCTTGTTCTGGGCGCCGACGGATCTCGATTGGCTGGAGGACTAGTGTGGTGCGTCGTGTGGTCGGGACCGTATAATGGCGCCCAGCCCAGGGACACTCAAGACCCGTGAACGTTCGACAACTTCTCTCCGGCAGTGTCTCCGCCCCGACCCTGGGCCTACTCGTGGCCCTGCCCTTCGCCGCGGCCGCCGAGGCCCAGTATCCCGAAGGTCAGATCATCGAGATCAAGGGCGCGATCACCGATGCCGACGGCGCCGCCGCGCCGGGCAAGACGGTGCTGCTCGAGGTCTACCGCCGAGCCTTCGATCTGCGCCGCCTCAACCCGCGCAACAGGCACAAGCAGGGACTGGTGCAGCGCGAGGTCGAAACGGACAAAGAGGGACGCTACCTGCTCAGATGGCCGTGGCACGACTACTACAACCGCTTCGAGCTCTCGGTCGGCGACTACGGCGCCGACGGCTTCGAGGTTCTGGAACGGGCCGATCTCTCGCAACGGATGAAGCAGGGCTCGCCGGTCATCGTGAGCTTTGTCCTCCGCGGCGAGCCGACTGCAGCGTCGGCCCCACACTCGGCCTCTGCGGTCGAGGCAGGCACGGCGACCGCAGCCCAGCGCGCCATCAAAGAGCGCCGAGGCGAGCCGGATCTAGTCGACGACCTCGACCTCGCCTCCGGCCGCGAGACGACCTGGTGGTACTTCCGCTCCGGCCGGGCCTACCGCTTTCTCGACGGCGTGCTACGCGACGAGTTCACTTTTCCCCCGGTTCCCGACTAGATGCGGCGCGCGATGACGATACCCGCCAGCAAGGCTCCCGCCGTCTCCGCCGGAGCGCGCTATTTCTCGCTCATCGCGGACAAGCTGGGTCGCACGGAGGAGGTCTTCCGTCAGGCGCTGGCCTCGGACGTGCCTTTCATCGAGGAGGCGGGCGAGTACATCTTCTCCGGCGGCGGCAAGCGCATGCGACCGGCGCTGCTGCTACTGGCGGCGCAGATGCTCGAGCGCGACGGCGACGAGGAGGTCACCTACGCCGCCGTCATCGAGCTGATCCACAGCGCGACTCTGATCCACGACGACATCATCGACCACGCCACGCTACGGCGCAGCAGACCGACGGTGAACAAGGTCTGGGGTAACTCGAAGACCGTGTTGCTGGGCGATTGGCTCTACACCACTGCCATGAACATGGCTTTGTCGCACGGCAATCTTGCAGTGGTAAAGCGACTCTGCGAGGCCACGCTGCGGATGACCGAGGGCGAGCTCCTGGCGCTCGACCGACTGGGCGCGATCGACCTCACGAGTGACGAGTACTTCTCCATCATCGAGCGCAAGACGGCGCGCCTCTTTGCGGCCGCTGCCTCGGTCCCGGCGCTGATGGCGCCGGCGCACCAGGATGCGGCGGCGGCGCTCAGCGCCTACGGCCGTGCGCTGGGCACCTGTTTCCAACTGGTTGACGACCTGCTCGACTTCACGGCGCGCGAGACCGAGCTCGGCAAGCCGGTGCTGTCGGATCTCAAAGAGGGCAAACTGACGCTGCCGCTGCTGCTGGCTCTGCCGCGGATCGACGACAGGCGCCGCAGCTGGATCGCTGCGGTGCTCGAGGACGGCGCCTTCGCCCGCGTCGGGCCCGAGCAAATCGTCGAGGTGGTCGAAGCCGAAGGCACGCTGGACGAGACCCGCGAGCTCGCTCAGAGCTACGCCGAGGAGGCGCGGAAGCAGCTAGCCTCTTTCCCGCCGAGCGAAGCCCGCGACGCCCTCGAGTTTGCGCCGGACTTCGTCCTCCACCGGCGACACTAGGGTCGGCGGAGATTCGAAGCCGAACAGGCCGAGCCGCGGTCGAACCTCCAGCAGGCCTGCCGCCAGGTCCGCCTCGATCGCCAGCACTCCGGCCGCGGCGACGGCGGACGCTCCGACGATGGTGACGAAACGGAAGCGGGCCGGCGCGCAGGCAGTCCACAGCGCCCGGCCATTGGCGCGGATCATGACGTCATCGTGTTCCCCCAGCCCTTCACGCGGCCGCCGTAGCCCGTAGTAGACGTAGGCGGTGCTGGCCTCGGCGTCGGCGAAGTGGAGGTTGAGGAAGCCGACCCTCTCCGACCGGAAGTCGAAGCTGACCCACGGCCCCAGCGGCTCGCGTCCCCCGGGCTCGACCTCGAGCCAGCGGTGGCCCTGAAGCCGGATCGCTCTGGCCGGCACCGGTCGGCGGCGCCGCTTCCCCTGCAGACGCAACATCGTGAGCGCCCGCGGTGCGGCGCGACGCAGCCCCCAACGCCCGGCGGGCTGCACGCCCCACACGACGGGGTCCTCGCTGTACTGGGAGTGGCCGGGGCGCACGGCATCGGGGTCGAAGCGCCGCAGTATGCGCCAGGAACCGTCGCTGACGACGGTGACCGACTGGCCGTCGGCACCGCTGGCGTCGAGCCGTAGCAACATGCCACCGACGCCGCGGACGCTGCGCAGCTCGACGAAGATACGGTTCCAGCCTCGCTCGAGGGCACGGCCCACCGGGTAGGCATCGAGACCGTTGCCGTCGCGGTAGCGGCCGGCGGCCAGGCCCCGGCCGTTGAGGCTGACGTGATACTCCTCGTCGGCCAGGATGCGGAGCTCTGCCGTTCGGGGTTTGAACGCGAGCTCGAAGTCCTTGACGGCGAAGAAGGCCATGGGGGTGCCGGGCTCGCCTCTGGCATGGGCCCAGATCCACTCGGCGCCGGCCGCAGGGCCGGTGTCGGCGTGGCGCACCCAGTGCACGCTCTGGCGGGCACCGATCAGGACCAAGGCGGTCAGGGGGAGAAGCCAGAGGACTCGACGGTTCGTCATAGGAGTGGAGGCATCCGTCGAGTCAGGCCACGCTCGAGTACTCGAACTCCTTGAAATCGACGCGAAAAAAGAGCGCATAGAGGACGGGCACGACGCCCAGCGTGAGCGCCGTGGCAAAGAGCAGACCGAACATTATGGCCACGGCCATCGGCTGGTACATGATGCCGCCGCCCAGGTAGAGCGGCACCAGCCCGCCCAGGGTGGTCAAGGTGGTCAGCACGATCGGCCGTAGGCGGCGCTGCGCCGACTCGACGATCGCGCGCTGCGGGCTCGAGCCGTTCTGTTGGATCTCGATCTCGATGCGATCGAGCAGGATGATCGCGTTGTTGATCACGATGCCGGCGAGCGACACGACGCCGAGAAACGTCATGAAGCCGAGGTAGGAACGCATCACCACCAGCCCGACCGCCACCCCGATGAGCCCGAGCGGAATGGTGATGAGCACGATCGCCGTGCGCCGAATAGAGTTGAATTGACCCACCAGCAGCATGACGATGATGAGCCCGGCGATCGGCAGCTGGGCCATGATCGAGGCGTTGGCCTCCTGCGATTCCTCGTCCTCGCCACCGATCTCGTACGAGTAGCCCAGGGGCCAGTCGACGCTGTCCTGATCTAGCAGCGGCACGAGCTGCCGATTGACGGCGATGGCGGTAAAGCCAGGATCGAGATCGGCCGCCACCGTCACCGTGCGCAGGCGATCGCGCCGCCGCACGTTGGCCGGCTGCCAGGCAATCTCCAAGTCCGCCACCTGGCTCAGCGGCACCGAGCGGCCGCTGGCCTGCGAAAAGACGTTCAGGCTGTCAAGCTTCTGCAGGTCGAGGCGGTCCGCCTCTACCGAGCGCAAGGTGACCGGGATGATCTTGTCGCCCTCCCGGTACTCGGTCGTCGTGATACCCGACAGCACGGTTTCGAGCGACACCGCCACGTCCTGGTGGGTCACGCCGGCGCGCTGCGCCCGCGCCTCGTTGATGCGCACCAACAGCTTCTTGGAGCGCGCTCCCCAGTCGTCGGAGATGTTGCGTGGCCCGGCCACCTCGGCAAGGCGTCGCTTCACCTGATCGACCAAACGAAAGATGGTGTCGACGTCGCGGCCGGACACTCGGACCTCGATCGGATCGCCGGTCGGCGGACCGAGCGGCAGGGGCTCTACCTTGGCCTTGAGGCCAGGGAAGCGCTGGCAGAATTCGCGTATCTCGGAAACCGCGGTGTCGATGTACTCCCGGGACGACGCATTCACCACCAGGATGGCGTATTCCGGACTCGCCTGCTCGGGACGGTAGGAGAGGAAGAACCGAGGCGCGCCCTCGCCGATGAAGGTTGCCCAGTTGGTTACCCCCTCCTCACCCGCCGCGATCTCCTCCGGCGTGCGCTGCAGCTCGTCACGGAGGAACTCCTCTACCTGGGTGGCAACCTCCTCGGTACGCGCCAAAGGCGTGCCGGTGGGAAGGTAGAGCTCGGCGGTCAGGCTCAGGCGCTCGTTGGGCGGGAAGAAGATCGCCGGCACCAGGCCGAAGAGCTGCATCGAGCCGAGGAAGATCAACACCACGACGGCGACCGAGACCCAGGGGTGGCGCAGAGCGGTCAGCAGGATGCCCCGGTAGCTGCGGTAGAAGCCGGTTTCGTAGGTCGAGCCCGACGCCGCCTGCGGCTTGACCTTCAAGAAGAGGACGCACAGCAAGGGAATCATGGTCAGGGACAGGAGCCACGAGCACATGAGCGTGATCGTCACCACCTGGAACAACGCCGCCGTGTACTCGCCGGTCGTCGACTGAGCGAGAAAGAT
>JAPUJD010000033.1 GCA_027296385.1 Acidobacteriota bacterium
CTTTGCCCACCGCCACGCGAACTCCGCCGCGGCGTCGCCGGTTATACCGTCGCTGCGGACGAGCGTCCACACGCCGCACGCGAGCAGGATGGTCGCGACCATCGCCGCGCGCCGAGGCCAGCCAGCGAGGCGGCGGCTGGCCGCCGCCCAGACGACGAAGGCGAGGCTCAGGGCCGGGATGGCGTAGAAGAAGAACTGAAACCCCACATTTCCCGTCGCAACCGACTCGTGGAGGAAGCGCGGTGTCGCGACCAGGGCGACGATCATCAGGACGACGGCGCCCCACCGCTCGGACCGGGGCGCTCGGCTGAAGAACGCCCACCACACAACGACAGCCAACCCGCCCAAGAGCCCGCCCAACAACCCGAAGGCCTGGGCCTCGAGCGCCGGCACGACGACAGGGACGACGAATCGAACCAGCCACTGCAGCACCACGATGACCACGCCGGGCCACAGCCGGAGCGGCTTCTGAAGAGTCGGTTCGTCGGTCTGCGCAATCGCCATGTCAGACTCTCTCATGAGTCAGTCCTTCTCTGCGGCTGGCTCTAGGCACCAGAGATTAACTCAACTCGCAGGTTCCACTCGACACGGGGAGGGCGCTTCGCGGGCGCCTTGGTGGCCTTCGACACACCTCAGCCACCGGCCGATGGCTCGCCGATCTCCGTGCCTCGCACGCCCCTTGCTGCCTGCTAGACTGTCTAGGTACTCAGTAGCCACTTGCCCAGGCCGACCCGCCCAATCGCGGACCGGCCTGCATAGCATCTATCCGTTGAAGAGGGGAGGGCTCAGACCCCGGACTGAGGTGACGATCCTTTCGCCTCCCAATCTGAGCACCCTTCGGCAGCTATTGCATCGCCGGCGTGAAAAACGCTGTCCGACGACGCCCGCCCGGGGGTGGCGCTAGAATCGGCGCACATGCCAAGCGCTCCTCAGTCGCTCAAGATCGCTTTCATCGGTAGCCACGGCGTCGGCAAGACGACACTGTGCTACGGCCTGGCCGCTCGCCTGAAGGCGCGGGACCTCTCGGTCGAGGTGGTTCGGGAGGTCGCGCGGCGCTGTCCGCTGGCGATCAACCAGGAGACCGGGGTCGCGGCGCAGTCGTGGATCCTGCACGCGCAGATCGCCGAGGAGCTCGTCGCTCAGGAGCGTTATCCGGTGGTGATCTGTGATCGCAGCGTACTCGACAACTATGTCTACATGCTGCTCGCGGCCGGGCGCCAGAGCCAGCTCGAGCCGCTGCTCGATGCCTGGCTCGGATCCTATGGACTACTCGTTCGGGTGCCGATCGTCGGAGTGCCATCGGCAGACGGAGTGCGGGCCACGGACCCCTCGTTCCAGCGCGCGGTCGACGAGCGCCTGACGCGAGAGCTGAGCGGCCGCGGGCTGCCGACCCTGGAGCTCGATCCCAACGATCGCGAGGGATGGGTCGATGCGGTGGAAGATGAGGCTTGGCGACGCCTCGAGCCGGCGCAGATCCAGCTGCTCTGAGCTTCCGCGGCCGGCTAGGCCCCCGGCCTGGCCAGCATCGATTTCGCCAGCCTGGCGTGCCAGTGGCCGACGCCCCGGGCGAGGTGCATGAGCACTAGCAGGTCGAACGCACCGCCGAGCCACAAGAACGGGAAGATCCAAAACGGCACGAAGTAGCGAGTGTCGAAGATCTGAATGATCGGGAAGTCGACGAAGAGCTGGACGAAAGGCGTCAGCATGAGCGACAGAGCAAAGGTGAGGAACACGGTGGCGACGGTGAAGTAAAGAACTCCCAGTGGCAGACACAGGATCATGTAGAGGATCGTCAGCCAGGTTCTCTTGTCCGTCAGCCAGAACTTGACGCGGGCCATCCAGCTGCCACGCGGCACCACCACGGGTGGCCGTCGAGGCATGCGTTCGCCCAGCAGGGTCTCGATGATTCGGCACTCGACCAGGGCCACGGCACGTACGGTAGAGATGAAGAAGAGAAAGAACACGAAGCCGAAGATCAGGACGCTGAGACCGATAGAGAGGGACAGTCCGGTCACGGCCCAGGTGAAATAGATGATCCCCAGTGGCAGCGAGACGAGCATGAAGAAGAGTGCGCCGTAGGTGCGGGGATCGGCGAACACGCCGAAGATTCGCCCGCCCAAGCTGTCCGCCGGCTGGGTGGCGGGAGGTGCCAACGCCGCCGCGACCTGGGCCTCCGTCGCGCGGTAGCTCTCGACCACTTCTCTCGGCCCCCCGAACCGGTGCATCAACCGGCCGACCAACTCGAGCTCATCTTCCGCGTCCCCGCCCTCGGCCTCCAGTGCCTCGCGCTCCCCGGCCAGGAACTCCTGTGCGTCGTAGGTTGCGTCCTGCGCCACAGCCGGATCGCTCCCCGCGAAGGCCGCGGCCAGCTGATCGAAATACTCGCCAACGGTCGAGATCTGCTCAGACATCTTCACTCTCCTCGTCGTTATCGCCGTCCCCGGCTAGTCCTGCCAGCACACGTTCGACAAAGTCGCGTGTACCTCCCCAGACTTCCATCCAGCGCGCGAGCATCCGGTGCCCGCCTTCAGTCACGGTGTAGTACCGGCGTGGGGGGGCCGAGGTCGACGGCTCCACCTGGCTTTGCAGCAGGCCGTTGGCCTCCATCGCCCGGAGTACCGGGTAGAGCGCGCCCTGCTTCATCGGTAGCCGGCCCTCTGCCCGCTCTTCCAGGAGCTTGGCGATCTGGTAGCCATAGAGCGGCTCGTCCGAGGCGTCCATCAAGCCCAGGGCCACGAGCGAGACGGTACCCGAATTCAGCTCTCTCTGGAACTTCCTGACAACCGCTTTCTCGTCCACTATCACCACTCTCCGTCGAAGGAGCCAGGGAGGATCACCCCGTTCCTGAACTGACTATACTACTAAACTAGTAATAGTCAAGGCCACCACTGCCCCCAACCTACCTCCGGCCTCTCCTTCAGTCATCCCGACTCGTCGTCGACCAGCGCCCGGATCTCGTCGTCTTTGCCGGTCAGCTGCCAGCGAATCAGCGAGACGGGAATGACCCCCAGGGCGTCGAGGTCGG
>JAPUJD010000330.1 GCA_027296385.1 Acidobacteriota bacterium
GGATCGAGGCGAACGACGGCGACGTCCAACTGGCCGCCGACACCACCTGGTCGAAGCGGATCCCTTCGGCGGCAAGACGGTCGAGATTGGGCGTCGTCGTTCGCCTCGATCCTCAGCGGCCTGCCAGTGGCCCGCCACGGCGTGGTCGACCAGGAGTTTGCCATGTCCGGGCGGGTCAGGACGCTGGCCGAGCACCTGCGCGCCGGCGGCTGGCGGACCCATGCCATCGTCTACAAGGCTGCGCTCTTCGGTCTCGGTCTGGAGCAGGGCTTCGACCGCTGGTTCAACCTGCCGACCTCGAACCGCACGGCACAGGTCAATCTCGAGAAGGCGCTTGCCTTCCTCGAGGCCTACCACGATCGGCGGTTCTTTCTCTTCCTGCACTTGGACGATCCGCACCAGCCGTTCAACCAGCCGGCACCGTTCGACCTCAGTTTCGGCGACTCCACGGCGCATGACGCACTCGATCTCGAGCTGCCGATCTCGATCAGGAACGACAGAATCATCGGGTGTTCGCAGTGCATGCAGTCCCGGCGGCTGCTGCCGGGCTTCGTCAAGGTAGCGCAGGACCTCTACGATGGGGCCATCGCCTACACCGACGACCGCATCGGCGTTCTGCTCGACGCCCTGGCGAAGCACGGAATCTACGAGGACACCGTAGTCGCCGTCGTCGCCGACCATGGAGAGCTGATCTACGATCGCGGCAGGGCGTGGGGACACCCCGGCGCCGGCCTCACCGACGACCAGATTCGCGTACCGTTGATCCTCAAGGGTGCTCGCGGAGATTCCTTCGAGCCTGGCGAGACTGTCCGGGCTCAGGTGAGAACCACCGACCTCCTGCCGACGTTGCTGGAGTCGGCGGGCCTCGACGGCGGCCCCGAAAGCTTCGAGTCGCGTAGCCTGTGGCCCCTGGTGAGCGGCGAAGAGACGCGAGATCGGGTCGCCTTCATCGAGAGCCCGGCGCACGGGGTGCTCGGGCTGCGAACGCCGGCTTGGAAGTATGTCCTTCGTACGCGGCCAAGCGGCCAGAGTCATCACTCTCTCTACGACCTTCATAGCGACCCCGACGAGCGCGACAACGTTGCGCGCCAGCGACCGTCGGAGATCGCCAGGCTGGCCGAGGAGATGGCGCCGTTCATCCTTCGCACCCGCCCTGGCCCCTTCCTGTTGGTGCTCGGCGACGGCGAGCCGGGAGCGTTCCAACTCGTTCTCGAGAAAGACGACGAGGTCGGCTACCGATCCTTCATCGGACTGCCGCCGACGTCGGCGCCGAGGGCCGCTGACCGTGACATCGCTGTCAGCGGGCGAGTGCTGGCGTTGATCGAACTCGATCTCGCCGCCGGCCGGGCCGTGCGGGCCTCGTTGTCGAGCGCCGGCCGGACATTGATCAGTCGGGTGATCACTCTCGACCAACTCGAATCCTACGCCAAGCTCGACTTGGATCGCCTGAGCCGGCAGCCGACGCCGGCGATCTACTTCCTGCGTGGGGCGCCACCGATCGACCCCTTCCGTACCGCGGCGACGACCAGCCTCGACCAGCTCGAAGACCTTCGGGCTCTGGGATACATCGACTAGCTGGCTTAGTCCGGCAGCCCGTGGCAGAAATCCTGTGGGTCACCGAGCAAAGGCTGACGCCTTGCTGCCCCCCGGGAGTCGCAGGCTAATCGAACGCCCAGAGGGTGAGCTTCGTCTTGTCCTTGACGACGATGCGGTCGCCGAGGAAGGCCGGGTGGGCCCAGGTGGGGCTGTCGGCGACAGTGTAGCGGGCGATCGGGCTCCAGTCGTTGGCGGTGGCGGGGCCGATGAGAAGCTCTGCTTCGGTGGTGAGGACGATCAGGTCGTCGCCGGCGACGATGAGGGAAGCGTTCTTGCCCTCGCGGCCTTCGCTGGTCCACAGCGTCTCTCCGGTCGCGGCGTCGAGGCAAAAGAGCTGACCCTTCTTCTTGTTGGTGAGGCCGAAGATCAGGCCGTCATGGAGGACCGGCGAGCTCATGTACATCGGCAGCTCGCCGTTGCGCCAGGCGACTTGGAGGAGCCAGTTACCGCGCTCGTCACGGCGCGGCTCGAGGGCGGTCGTGCCCTTGTCGAGTCCAGAGATCATGATGCGAGAGCCAGCGACCAGAGGGGTGACGTTGTTCTGGTCCCAGGCGGTCTCGAACGGCATCTTCCACAAGAGCTCGCCGGTGTCGGCGGCGACGGAGACGACGTGGGCACGACTCTGGTTGACGATCTGCTCGACGCCGTCGAGGGTCCATCGCACCGGCGACGCGTAGCCGGGCCCCTCCTCGGACCAGTTCCAGATCTCCCGTCCGTCCGCCAGGTCGAAGGCCGCAAGCGACCCCGACTTGACGCCGCCCACATGGGCGATCAGGTGGCCGGCGATGAACGCCGGCGATGTCGCCGTTCCAAACTCGGGCCAGGTGCGATCGAAACGCTCTGAGAAGTCCTTCCGCCAGTCAACTTGCCCTGTCTCGCGGTTCAGGCAAGTCAAGCGTCCGGTCATTCCGAGAGTGCAGATGGAGTCACCGGCGACGACCGGCGTCGACCACGGTCCCTTGCCGTGCAGGAAGGCGGCCGGATTTCGTCTATAGGGGGTCTCGCTGGCGTGGCGCCAGAGCTCGAGGCCGTCGGCGAGGTCGAGGGCGCGAACGATCTCATCGCTGCCTTGGCGGCTGTGGACGTAGACCCGATCACCGACAACCACTGGCCCCGAGTACCCGGGCCCCACCTCGACCTGCCAGACCCGGCGCAGCTGGGCCGGTAGGTCAGTCGGGAGAACTGCCCCGGGAGCCGCGACCCCGTCTCGCTCGGGACCTCGCCATTGAGGCCAGTCTCCAGCGAAGAGGGCACTGGTGGCAAAGAG
>JAPUJD010000331.1 GCA_027296385.1 Acidobacteriota bacterium
GCCGGTCAGGCGTTCTGCTCGGCCGTCGAAGAGCACGCCGACGCCATCCTTCCGAGGCTGCCGCACGCCCTCGCCGAGCCCACCCTGCTGGGCCGGTTCGCCTATCGGCTCTACGCCGCCGAGTCCCGCCTGGCCCGCAAACTGCGACCGCGCCTGGCGCCCGGGGTTGGGCGAGCCTGGAACGCGGAAGTGCTAGCGGCCGCGATTACGGCATCTCTTGTAGCGGCGCTGCGCCGTTGGCACAAGTCGCCGCGCAGGAACACTCTCCCCGATCTCGTGAAGCGAGCCTTGGCCACACTCCGGCCGGCCATCGCCAATATGGACAAGAACTAGAGAAAGGAGCCTTACATGTCTTACCTAGCCTCACTCTTCTCCGAGCCCGTCGTCAGCCAACCGACCGAGCACCTGACGGACCGACGATTCGTCGATCTCGAGCCTGTCCCCGGCGAGCCGAGCTACCTGCTGTGCCTTTCACGCACCATTGCCGACGAGCTGATCGTCGAGAACCGGTGTTGGCTCGGGCGGACCATCGAGGTCCTCGGCCACGGCCTGCTGTTCGAGACCGACTGCCCGCTGACCACGGGAGATCGGATTCGCCTCGACATAGCGGTCGACAGCCGCCTGGTCGAAGGTGCGGGAGAGGTGCTCCACGTTCAGGTCCGCCCGGACGGGATGTGGACGGTGCTCTTCGAGTACCACGAGCTCGCCGACGAGAGTCGGACTCTACTAGAGGCCCTGACCACGAGTCGGTAGCGTTGGGTGGCGGCAGCGCCGCGGGACACTAGCGGCTGCTTCGAGTCCTGGAGCGCCAAGCCCTGATTGCCAGATACAGGACGCTGTTGGCGGACAGCAGCGCCCACCAACCCAGGCCGGGCAAGGCCCCCTCGCCCACCCAGCGGCGCACCGCGGCAAAGAGTAGGGCCAAGAGTCCGATCGAGTGCAGGGTCGAGTACTCGGAGGCCACGGCAAGGGCCCACCGGAACGGGCGTCGGGCTGTCCGCCAGAGCCCCGGTCGGGGCACGAAGGCGGGCGTTACCGCCGCCCACTCTTCGAAATCAGAACCGAAGCGCCGGGCTAGATACGCATCCTCGTGCCGCACTATGGCGCCGAACATCACAGCGGCGGCCACGCTGCTCGCTGCGGCCCCGACCCGCCAGCCGCTGGTCAGGGAGATGCCGATCCAGATGAGTACATTGCCGAGGTAGAGCGGGTGCCGCACGATCGAGTAGATGCCGAAGGTGTTGAGCAAAGCCGCATGCTGTCGCCGATGCCGGCCGGAGGTCCCGGGAGGCGCGTGGCCCACGCCGTAGAGCCGTAGGGTCAGTCCGAGTCCGGCGAGGGCCAGGCCGGAGCCAATCCACAGCCGTATTGAGTTGGCAGGCTCGGCCTGCTTCTCGAACAGGCCGAGCATCAGCCCGACCGCCGCAAGCAAGGGCAGAAAGCTCCGCCACCGGAACGCGATCTCACCCACGCCTGGGCGTCCGGTCTTCTTCATCGAGAATCGCCTCTGCACCGTGTTCTGAAGGCGCTCGCGTCATCGGGTCTCGGGACGCGAGCCTCCTCTCACGGGTCGCGCGAGGCTATCAGCCGGGCCGGGCAAGGTGCGGTTTAGCCTATGATTGGCTCCCTAGCCGTCGAACCCAGGAGAACAAGCATGTGCGCTTGGTTTGGAATCGAAACGAACTCCAGCTCTAGCCCGGAGCACGCACCGCCGGGGCGCTCGAAGCCCATCTGGTCGCCCGGCTCCCACGATGTGCTCGGAACCTCTTTGGCGCCGCCCTTCCCGCAGGACAGCGAGCGGGCGCTCTTCGCTCTGGGCTGCTTCTGGGGCGCCGAGCGCATCTTCTGGCTGCTCGAGGGCGTGTACACGACGGCGGTGGGCTACGCCGCCGGCCTGACACCCAATCCGACCTACCAGGAGGTCTGCACCGGCGCCACCGGCCACACCGAAGTCGTGCTCGTGGTCTTCGACCCGGTTCGCATCGACTACGAGCGTCTCCTCTCGGTCTTTTGGGAGGGCCACGACCCAACGCAGGGGATGAGGCAGGGCAACGACCGCGGGACCCAGTACCGCTCTGGGATCTATACTTTTTCTCCAGTCCAGCTGACGGCCGCCACCGCGTCCCGCGAGCGCTATCAAGAGCAGCTGAGCGCGAGTGGCCTCGGCGCCATAACGACGCAGATCGAGCCGGCGGGCGAGTTCTTCTACGCCGAGGAATACCACCAGCAGTACGTGGCGAAAAACCCCGACGGCTATTGCGGGATCGTCGGCACCGGCGTCAGCTGCCCTATCGGGGTCATTGCCAGCGAGAGTTAGGGGCTTGCTCGAGGTACTTGCGCGAAAGAGTTCTCGCCCCACAGCCAGGAAACAAGAGCCTTCTGGGTGCGTATAGCAAGATGAACCGATCACGCTTGCTCAGGGAATGCATCCCCGAGCGCAGGCATTCAAGCAACGGGAGTGAGGGAACGATGCTCGACGCATGGCTGCGACTTCTCCAGGGCACTACAGTGGTGCTCCTGCTGCCCCTGGTCCTGGTGCTAGGCTGCTCGTCGGTCGACAGCGAGGGGACCGAGAAGAATTCCTCCGACGACGGGTCTGCGCAAAAGAGCGAAGACGGTGAGGACGATCAGGGTGAAGGGGACCAGCGGGTTCCGGTCGAAGTCGTCGAGATCGGGCGGGGCCGGATCGAGGAGCTGCTGCGCTTCTCGACCAACCTCGAGGCCGAGGAGGAGGTTCAGGTCTTCTCGCAGGCGGCGCGCCTGGTAACGGGGCTCTATGTCGAAGAGGGCGACGACATCCGCAAGGGCCAAGTGCTGGTACGGCTGCAGGACGACGAGCAGAGGACCCAGGTAGCCAGGGTCGAGAGTCAGCTCGGGAAGGCTGGGCGTGAGTACGAGAGGCAGCAGAACCTCTTCGAGCAGAAGCTCATCAGCGAGCAGGTGTTCAACGAGGCCACCTACGATCTCGAGCAGCTCCAGCTCACCCTGCGCGACGCCCGGCGCGAGCTCGGCTACACCGAGGTGCGAGCGCCGATCTCGGGCACGGTCACCCAGCGACTGGTCAGTATCGGCGACCAGATCACCATGAACCAGCACCTCTTCGACATCGTCGACTTCAACTCGATCGTCGCTCGCGTGTACGTGCCGGAAAAGGTACTGGCCCGCCTCGCCAAGGGGCAGACCGCACACCTCTTCTCCGATGCCTTCGTCGGCGAGCCCCGCAGTGGCGAGATCCAGCGCATCGCGCCGCTGGTCGATGCGCGCAGCGGCACCGTCAAGGTGACGGTCAGTGTGCCCCGCAACGCCGAGCTTCTGCCCGGGATGTACGTCTCGGTGGAGCTCATCACGGCAGTGCACGAGGAGGCGGTGCTCATTCCCAAGCGCGCCCTCGTCTACGATGACGAACAGGTTTTCGTCTTCCGGGTCAGAGAGTTGAGTGCGGAGGAGGTGGCAGCGGCCCTCGCCGAGGCGGAGAAAGAGAACGAAGACGAGGAGGAGAGCGACGGCCAGCAAGCGGCCGAGGCAGAGAGCGACGAGCCGGTGCTGGCAGTCGAGCGCCTGCTGGTTGGCGTGCTGCTCGAGGACCGCGCCAACATCGAGCCGGTCGACGGGATCGAGCCCGGCGATCGCATCGTCGTCGCCGGCCAGGCCGGGCTCAAAGACGAGGCCCGGGTCCGGCTCGTAGGTGACGAGAGTTGAGCGACAGCCCCTCGGCTGCGTCGCCTGAGGGGGAGGTCGCCTCGGCGGCCGGCAAAGCGCTCTCGAGCTTCATCACCGCGCGGCCGGTGGCCATCACGATGGTCTTCGTCGCCGCGATGGTCTTCGGCTTCTTTTCCTACGGCCAGTTGCCGGTCACCCTGATGCCGGAGCTCTCCTACCCCACCCTCACCGTCCGCACAGAGTACCCGGGCGCCGCCCCCGAGGAGGTCGAGAACGACATCAGCCGGCCGGTCGAAGACGCCCTTGGCGTGGTCAGCGGCTTGCGCCGCATCAGCAGCGTCAGCCGTGCCGGCGTCAGCGACGTCATCCTGGAGTTCACCTGGGATACCGAGATGTCGGACGCGATTCAGGACTCGCTCGAGAAACTCGACCTGGTCTTCCTGCCCGACGAGGCGGAGCGGCCCCTCATCCTGCGCTTCGATCCCTCCCTCGATCCGGTCGTGGAGCTCAGCCTGGTCGGCGACGGCGCCCGCTTCGCGGGCGAGGAAGGCCTGCGCCGCCTGCGCCGCCTCGCCGATCTCCAGATCAAGCGCGAGCTCGAGCCGATCAAGGGCGTGGCTGCGGTCAGAGTCCGGGGCGGCCTCGAGGAAGAGATCCAGGTGCTCCTCGAGGAGGAACAGCTGCGCCGAACTGGCATCTCGATCCAACAGGTCATCGACCGCCTGGCGCAGGAGAACATCAACCTCGCCGGGGGCACCCTGACCGAGGGCCGCACCGAGTACATGGTGCGCACCCTCAACGAGTACCAGAACCTAGGCCAGATCGAAGACACCGTGATCTCCTCTTTCGAGGGTCGGGAGGTGAGGATCCGCGATCTCGGCCAGGTGCGCCGGGGCCACAAAGAGCGCGAGATCCTCACCCGCACCGATGCCACGGAGAGCGTCCAGATCGACATCTTCAAGGAGGCGGACGCCAATATCGTGGCGCTGGCCAAGAGGATCCGTACGGCGCTCGGCGAGTTCGACTCCGAGGCCACGGCCACAGAGAAGAAGCAGGCGGAGCCCCCGACCGACAGGCGGAGGGGACGCGGAGGCCCGGGCCGGGGAGACGATCAGGCACAGGGCCTGGTGGCCCGGCTCTTCCAAGAGGAAAGCGTCAGGCTGTCGGTGGTGGCCGATCGTTCGCTCTTCATCGAGAGCAGTATCCGGGAAGTCCGCAATACCGCGATTGCGGGCGGCCTGCTGGCGATTCTGGTCCTCTTCCTTTTCCTGCGCGACCTGCGAACGACGATGATCATCGCGGTGTCGATCCCGATCTCGCTGCTGGTGACCTTCGCTCCGCTCAACCTCCTCGACATCAGCCTCAACGTCATGTCGCTCGGTGGTCTGGCGCTTGGCATCGGCATGCTCGTCGACTCGTCGATCGTTGTCCTCGAGTCGATTTTTCGCTGCCGCGAGGAGGGCGACGAGCTCGAAGAGGCGGCGGTCCGCGGTACCGGCGAAGTGCGCGGCGCGGTGGTCGCCTCGACCCTGACGACGATCGCCGTCTTCTTCCCCATGGTCTTCGTCGAGGGCGTCGCTGGGCAGGCCTTCGGTGACCTCGGCATGGCCGTCGTGATGTCGTTGATCGCCGCCCTGATCGTGGCGCTCTTCCTGATTCCCATGCTCGCTAGCCGGGCCGGCATGAGGCTTCTCGGTGCGGACCCTCGGCAGCTGACTCTGCTGCGTTTCGTCACTGGACAAGCGCTCGCCCAGGACGTCAAGGCCTTCCTCGCGGCTCTCGCCCAGGAGCGCGGCAAAGCCAGGCGTCTGGGTAGATACCTGGCGGCGTTGCCTTTCGCGCTGTACGTGCTGATCCGAGCGATTCTGGGAACCGTGCTCGAAGTCGTCGGCAAGGTCTTGCTCGCGTTGTTGCTCGGCCTGCTCTGGGTCGCCCGCAAGACCTTGATCCCGGCCGTGAGCTTCACTCTCACCCAGGTCATGCGCTTGCCGTTGCGCGGTGCCGCAGCCGTCCTTGACTGGCTCCACGAGCTCTACCCCCGAGCCCTGAGCGCGGCGCTGCGGCGGCCGGGCACCGTCACCGCGGCGATGGCGGTTTCGATGCTCTTGACCGGGTGGACCCTGGCCTTGCTCGACACCGAGCTGCTGCCCGAAGTCCATCAGGGCGAGTTCACTGTCGAGGTCGCGCTGCCGGTCGGTACGCCTCTGGAGCAGACCGAAGCGATCGTCTCACCCGTCGAGCAGGCGATTCTCGCGGAGCGCGAGCACATCGAGGCACTGTTGTTGACGATCGGCTACGACGCCGCCAACACCAGTCGCTCCGATGAGGGTGAGCACACTGCGCGGTTCAAGGTACTCCTCGAGCGCGCGGATCCCCGGCTCGAGAGACAAGTCATCGACCGCCTGCGGCGCCGCTTCGCCGCGATTCCGGACCTCGATGCTCGCGTCGTGCGGCCGGTTCTCTTCAGCTTCAAGGCGCCGATCGAGGTCGAGGTGCATGGCGAGAACCTGATCGAGCTGCGGCAGCAGGCCGACATCGTCAAAGGTACCCTGGGCGCCATGGCCGAGCTGGCCGATGTCGAGAGCTCCTTGCGTCGCGGTGCACCCGAGGTGCAAGTGATCTACGACCGCGATCTACTGTCGCGCTACGGCCTCAATTCGGCGCAGGTGGCCCGCCTGGTCCGCGACAAGGTCCAGGGCTCCGAGGCCACGCGCTTCAATCTCCAGGACCGTCGCATTCCGATCGTGGCGCGGCTCAAAGAGGCCGACCGCGAGACCGTGGCCGATGTCCGCAATCTCAACATCAATCCCGGCGGCGACCGGCCGATCCCTCTCGCATCCGTGGCTTCGGTGGAGCTCGGTGAGGGCCCCAGTGAGGTGAGACGGGTCGACGGGCGCCGCATGGCACTGGTGACGGCGAGCATAGCGCAGGGCTCGTTGGGCGGCGCGGTCGAAGCCATCCGCAACGTACTCAACCAGCTCGACTGGCCTTCCGGCACGACCTTCTTCCTCGCCGGCCAGAATGAGGAGTGGGAGCGGAGCAAGAACAGCCTCTGGCTGGCCATGGCCCTGTCGATCTTCCTCGTCTACGTCATCATGGCGGCGCAGTTCGAATCCCTGCTCCACCCCTTCGTCATTCTGTTCTCGATCCCGCTGGCTTTCTTCGGCACCGTGGTGACCTTGAAGGCGCTCGGAATCAGCCTGTCGATCGTCGTGTTTCTGGGCATGATCATGCTGGCCGGGATCGTCGTCAACAACGCGATCGTGCTGGTCGACTACGTCAACACGCTGCGCCGGCGCGGCCAGTCCTACCATGAGGCTCTGGTCAATGCCGGCACCGTGCGCCTGCGGCCGATCCTGATGACGACCGCGACGACGACCCTGGGTCTGCTGCCGATGGCCCTCGGGCTAGGCGACGGTGCCGAGCTGCGTTCGCCGATGGCGGTGGCGGTGATCAGCGGTCTCGTGGTCTCCACTCTGCTGACCCTTTTCGTCATTCCGGTGATCTACTCGTTGATCGAGGGCCTGAAGGCCCGCCTGGTCACCCGCGAGAGCGAGACGTCTGAACAGAAGAGCCTGGCTGCGGGCTCGATTTCGGGTTCCTGACAAGCCACTGAACCGATCGAGGACACCTTGATGAAAGACCACAAGCTCGAGCGCAGGCTCCCCCGCTTCTCCCTCAACCGGCGGATCACGGTTCTGGTCATGCTGGTGACCATCATCGTTCTCGGTACGGTCGCCACGATCGGTATCCCGCTCGAGCTGCTCCCCTCGGGCATGGAGCACCCCAGCCTGGGCGTCGTTGTGCCCTGGCGCGATGCGCCGGCACAAGAGACCCTGGACAAGGTCATTCGGCCCCTCGAAGAGGAGCTGTCGACCGTCTCCGGCATCGATGACATGTTCTCCAACGCCCGCACCGGCCAAGGCTGGGTGTGGCTCGTGTTCAAGTACGGAACCGATCTCGACGTCGCCTACCGCGAGGTCAGGGATCGCGTCGAGCGCGCCCGCGCGCGGATGCCGGAGGACGTCGACCGCGTCTTCTACCGCAAGAACGACGCCGCCGGCATCCCGATCTTCTTCCTCGGTCTGGCGATCGACCCGGCGGTGATCGACGTCTACAACCTGGTGCAGGACGAGATCGTGCTTCCCCTGTCGCGCATCGACGGCGTGGCCGCGGTCAATCCCCGGGGCCTGCTGGAGAAGGAGATCCTGATCGAGCTCGACCGCGACAAGACCGACGCCGCCGGGCTCAACATCTACGACCTCGCCCAGATGCTCGGCACCGACAACTTCACCCTCTCGAGCGGCAGCGTCCGGCAGGGGGGCAGCAAGCTCCAGCTGCGCTCGATCGCACGCTACGACAGCATCGAACAGTTGGAGGACCGGCCGGTCAGCCAGACGGCACGGCTGCGCGACATCGCGACGGTGCGCTACGACATGCCGGAGCAGAAGTTCCGGGTCCGGGTCATGAGCCGGCCGGCGGTGGCATTGGCCGTGCTCAAGGAGGGCGATGCCAACACCCTCGAGGTCGCGGCTCGGGTCAAGGCCGTCGTCGACCAGCTGCGGGAGAACCCCCGTCTTCAGCTCATCGAGATCGCCACGCTCTTCGATCAGGGCGCCGTGATCAAGGAATCCTTGGGCACAATGCTGAACTCGGGCCGTGTAGGCGGCATCATCGCGCTTCTGGTTCTGCTCTTCTTCCTGCGCCGGTTCCGCATGACGATGATCGTGACGCTGTCGATCCCGCTGTCGATCATCATCGCGCTGACCGTCATGTTCTTCGCCGACGAGTCGCTCAACATCATCACTCTCTTGGCTCTCATGATCTCGGTCGGCCTCCTGGTCGACAATTCGGTCGTCGTCGCCGAGAATATTTTTCGCCTGCACCGCGATGGCCTGGGAAGGCGTGATGCATGCATCAAGGGCGCCGGCGAGATCGCGCTCGCGATCGTCATGGCGACCCTGACGACCATCGCGGTGTTTCTGCCGGTTTCTCTCGTCGAGGGCCAGGGCCAGTTCTTCCTGCTCCGCCTCTCGATCCCCATCTCGGTAGCGCTCTTGGGCTCGCTTCTGGTCGCCCTCGTCTTCGTCCCGCTCAGCGTCTTTCTCACCCTGCCCACCCATCGCGACGAGGACGCGTCGCCGCACCCGGTCTTCGACTGGTTGAAACGGGCCTACGATGCGACCTTCGGCTGGTTGAACCATGTCTACACCCGCGTCCTGGGGGTCTTCCTGCACCGGCGCCTCGACCTCATCATCGGCCTGTTGGCCGTCTTTGCCGTGACCGGCGCGCTGCCGTTCCAGAAGGTGAAGATCGTCGACGCCCAGGAGGAGGACCGCGCCGGCTTCGAGATCAGCGTGCAACTGCCCAACAACACGACGCTGGAGGAGGCCGAGGAGTATTTTCTCGCCGGCGAGAAGACCATGGAAGATCTGGCCGAGGAGCTCGACCTCGACGGATGGTTCCTCTTCCACCGCGCTACCTTCGGTGAGCTCCAGGGCTGGTTCAAGAATCCCCGAACCAACAAGGTCACCCCGCGCGAGGCGACTCGACGGGTGATGGACGAGATGCCGGAGAAGGCCGGGGTGAGACTATTCACCGGCGACGACGATCAGACCGACGACAAGAAGGACCAGGCCCTGCACGCCTTCGTCCTCGAAGGCGAGGACGCCCGTGAGCTCGACCGGGTGGCGAAATCGCTCGAAGAGGTCTTCCTCGCGGTCGACGGCGTCGTCGGCATCAAGAAGGTCGAGGATCAGTCGCCGAGCGAGTTGGCGCTAGTGGTCGATCGCGAGCGCGCCCAGGCCCAAGGTATCAACCCCACCGTCGTCTCGACCGTCGTCGGGTATGCGCTGCGCGGGCAGTCGCTGAACCGCTACAACTACAACGGCAAGGAGATCCCGGTGACGGTTCGGTTCCGGGAGGAGGATCGCGACTCACTGGATGAGCTGGAGAATTTTCAGGT
>JAPUJD010000332.1 GCA_027296385.1 Acidobacteriota bacterium
AGCCTCTAGTGCCGCTCCCGGCACTCCGACCGCTCTACCTCCTGGCGCCGATGGCGCTGGTAGCGCTGGGCTGCAGCCGGTCCGGGGAGGATCTCAACGTCCTGATTCTGACCCTCGACACGACGCGGGCCGACCGGTTCGGCGCCTATGGCCTCGCTGCCGCCAGGACCCCGAACTTCGACCGCTTCAGCGCCGAGCGGGCCGTGCGTTTCGACCGCGCGATCACCGCCGCGCCGATCACTTTTCCCTCCCACAGCAGCATCATGACGGGAACCTATCCGGTCTTTCACGGCGTGCACGACAACGACTACTACCGTCTGGACGACAACGTGACGACACTGGCCGAGATCCTGGGCGAGGAAGGTTTTTCCACCGCCGCCTTCCTCGCCGCCTACCCGCTCGACTCGCAAGTCAACCTGAGCCAGGGCTTCGACTTCTACGACGACGACTTCCAGCAGGACTGGACGCCGGCAGAGATTCGCCGGGAGACGCCCCTGGCGTTCGGCTTCCTGGAGCGCAAGTCGGATCGAGTGAACCTCGCCGTGGAACGCTGGCTCGAGCGACACGGCGACGAGCGCTTCTTTCTCTGGGTGCATTACTTCGATCCCCACCAGCCGTACGACGCGGCGCCGCCCTACGACAGTCAGTTCTTCGACTCGCCGTACGACGGTGAAATGGCGTTCATGGACGAGAGCTTCGGCGCTCTGGTCGCCCTGCTGGAAGAGCGCGACCTGCTCGAGAGAACGCTCGTGGTGATCGTCGGCGACCACGGCGAGGCGCTGCGCCAGCACGGCGAGCCGACCCACGCCAGCTATATCTACGATGCCACCATGAACGTGCCGCTGTGGGTGGCCTCCCCCACCGTCGGGCGACCCGGAACCAGCGTGCCCGCCATGGTGCGGACGATCGACGTCGCTCCGACCGTGCTCGACCTGCTGGGACTCGGCCCGACGGAGGAAATGCAAGGTCGTAGCCTCAGGCCACTGCTCGAGGAACCGACTACGCGCTGGGGCGAGCCCGCCTTGATCGAGTCCTACTACTCCCAATTCCAATTCGGCTGGGCGCCCCTGAGGGGCCTCATCGCCGACGGCTGGAAGTACATCGAAGGGCCGGCCCCGGAGCTCTACGACCTAGGCAGCGATCCGGACGAGGTGACGAACCTTCTGAGCCGGCATCCGGAGAAGGCGGCGGAGCTGGCGGAACGCCTGCACCGGCTGTGGCGGCGGATGTCGGCGGATGATCCGGGCCGCTCGACCGTCGCCACGCGCGACGAGGAGACAAAGCAGAAGCTCGCTGCGCTCGGCTACCTCGGCGGTGTCGGCTCGGCGAGCAGCCGAGCGCGGAGGTTCCCGGCGCCCGATGAGCTGGCGGCGATGCCCAACCCGATGGCCCAGGCTCTCGCTCTGAGCTACATCAACTTCTCGTTCGAGCTGCTGCGAACGTTACGCTTCGAAGAGGCTCTGTCCGTCGCCCGATCCGGCTTGCAGATCGACCCCGGGAACTCCCGTCTGCAGCTCTCGGTCGGTCGCGCGGCAGCGGCCATGGGGCTCTACGACCTGGCCGAGGAAGCCATCCAGGCGGCCCGTGCCCTCGATCCCGACTCCCCCGAGGGTCCCGAGCTGCTGGGCAGGATCCATCTAAAACGGGGAGACCCGCGAGCCGCGGTCAACGCGCTCTCCGAGTCCTTGCGCTTGGGGGCGGCGCGCCGCGAGACCCTGGCCCTGGCAGCGACCGCGTTCGCCGCCGAGGGACAGATCGAGACGGCGATTCGACACTACGAGGCCGCCCTCGAGCTCGATCCCGATACCTGGCACGTGCGATTGAACCTGGCGACGCTCCTGGTGCAGGAAGAACGCTGGGAGGAGGCGCGCAGCGAGCTGCAGAAGGCGCTGGATCTCCGGCCCTATTCGCCCCAGGTCCGCTTCGCGGTGGCCCAGTTCTACGGCCTCCTCGGCAACCTCGAGTTCAGCCGCCAGCAGTGTGAAGAGGTGCTCGTTCTCGCGCCGCGGCATCTCGGCGCCAGGGTGCTTCTCGCCGAGATACTGGTTCAGCAGGGTGAAGAGATCGAGCGCGCAGAGACCCTGCTGCAGGAGGTGATCGACGCGGCACCGACCAGCGCCTCCGGCCAGCGGGCGGCCGAGCTCCGCGAGCAGTGGAGCGCCAGCGAAGGCAGCTGACGAAGCGACCTGAGAGGGAGCGTTCGGCGCCTCTGTCGCCGACGAGAAAAGGCCGGATGCTTCTCGCACCCGGCCTCGTTTGCTCCTGCCGCCAAGCCTTCAGCTGACGTCGAAGCCCATCAGCTCGACCGGGACGCAGTTCTGGTCCTCGACCGTCACGCGGATCATCCAGTTGCCCGCGAGTCCGATATTGGAGAGGTCGGTCGGCGAGTACTGGGTCATGCCGCAGCCGGCGCAATTGAGCCACATGCGCCCTGCCGGATTGTTGGTGTCGCGCCCGGCGAAGCCGGTGGGGGTTTGCAGCCCAGCGAAGAAGTTCGAGGTGCCGGTGATGACCGCTGCGCCGGGGCCGACCGGCCGACTGCTCAGCGCTGTGGCCGGACACGGTCCCAAGGCAGGGAGTTGGGTAATCCCGACGAGCGGCACGGCACCGGCGGCCGGAGGCGTGGCGCCGGCCTGGGCGAAGGCGAAGTTGTTGGCCACGCCGGTGTTCATTCGGCTCGTCAGCGCGACGATGTCGAGCCCGCTCTGGACGCACTGCGTCGGCACGTCGAAGTCGACGAGATCGGTCACGGGTTGGCTCGCGCCGAGACCGCTTTCGCAAGTGCCGTCGTCGAACGACAGGATGGTCAGGGCCTCGCCGACAGAGGTCTCAGTCATCGGGCCCCTCTCGACAGGAGGTAGGTGATCGCTACCCTCCGGTGGTTCGCAGCCGGCGCAGGCCCGCACCTGTCCCGAGCCTTGAGCGCGAATGACCGCTCCGGTTGCGACTAGAATAGTGACCGCCACGATGCCGACGATGATCCACGACTTCC
>JAPUJD010000333.1 GCA_027296385.1 Acidobacteriota bacterium
GCCTGGGCCCTCGGCGGCGGCGGGCTCGTCTTCATGCTGGCGCTCTTGGGCCAGCAATTGATGCCTCAGGCACCTTCTGTCGGCATCGGCTGGCTCTACGCTGCCCGCGGGCTCGGCACCGGCCTTGGACCCATCGTCATGCGCAAAGCCGCGCCCCATCGTCGCCATTGGCCCGTGCTGATCGGCTGCGGCATCGCTTTCACGGGACTGCTCTACTGCCTCATTGCCAGCCTCGACCCCTTCTGGCTCCTCCTCATCCTCCTCGTGCTCGCCCACTCCACCAGCGGTGCCAACTGGGTCGCATCCACCGTGCTGCTGCAGGAGCGGACCGAGGACCGCTACCGCGGCCGGGTCTTTGCCACCGAGTGGCTGGCCCTCACCCTGGTCGACTCGGCCGCCATCATTGCCGCCAGCCTGCTGCTCGAGAGCGGCACCTTCGGACTGCGCCAGGCCATGCTCGCCTTCGGCGTTCTCCAGATCGCCACCGGATCACTCTGGCTCCTCACCATCGCCCGCCAAGAGGCGGCCGACGAACGGCGCGGCGCCGAGAGCACCGGCCCGACTCCGGTATCCTGACCCGGTATTCCTACCCACACGGGAGAGAACGATGGCCGTATTCGAGATCGACCACCCCTTGATTCGCCACAAGCTCGGATACCTGCGCAACGAGAAAACGCACACGCCGCTCTTTCGCCAGATCTCCGGCGAGATGGCGGCCCTCCTGGCCTACGAGGCCTGCCACGACCTCGAGACCGAGCGTACGACCGTCGAGAGCTGGGCCGGCGAGGTCGAGGTCGACCGCCTCGACGGCGAACACGTCACCCTGGCAGCGGTCCTGCGCGCCGGGCTCGGCATGCTCGAGGGCGTTTTGGGCCAGATCCCCACCGCCTCCGTCTCCTTCCTCGGCATGGAGCGCAACGAGGAGACCCTCGAGCCCCACGCCTACTACGAGAAGATGGCGCCCCACACCGAAGGCTCCACCGTGCTCCTGATCGACCCTATGCTCGCCACCGGCGGCACCGCCGTCGCTTCCATCGAGTTTCTCGCGCGCGACAAGCCAGCGCGGATCAAGGCGCTGTTCCTGATCGCGGCCCCGGAGGGCATCGCCAAGCTCGAGGAAGCGCATCCGGATGTCGACATCTACACGGCCGTGGTCGACTCCCACTTGAACGAATTCGGGTACATCCTGCCGGGGTTGGGGGATGCGGGAGATCGCATCTTCGGGACTTGACATCGTGCAAAGCCTGGCCGACATCGATTGGGACCACTGGACGCCCGTGGACCGGGCGACGCTCCTGTTCGTCGTCCGCGACGGCGAGGTGCTCTTGATCCGCAAGAAGCAAGGGCTCGGAGCAGGCAAGATCAACGGGCCGGGCGGGCGGCTGGAGCCCGGCGAGACCGTCGAGGCCTGCGCGGTGCGGGAGACGGAGGAGGAGTTGGTCACGACGCCGTCCACGCCGAAGCACGCCGGCCGGTTGCAGTTCCAGTTCGTCGACGGCTACTCGATCGACGTGCACGTCTTCCGCTCGGACTCCTGTGACCGCGAGCCGCAAGAGACCGAGGAGGCGGTGCCGCTGTGGGCGCGCCTCGATGCCATCCCGTACGAGGAGATGTGGGAGGACGATCGCATCTGGCTCCCCTTGATGCTGTCGCGCCAACCGTTTCACGGACGGTTTCTGTTCGCCGACGACGCGATGTTGGACTACGAGATGCTGCCCTGATGCTTCTCTCGTGGGCCAGGATGACGGAGATGAGGTCGTTCGTTGGGGGCCGGTTCGAGGAGAGAGCGTCCAGGAAGGATAGGGTCAGTCAGCGACGGAAAACGGATCGATCAGTTCCAGTCCGCAATCCTCGAAGTCCTTGATGTTCCGCGTGGCCACGGCAAAGCCTCGGGTCTTGGCGATCGCTGCGATCTGGCCGTCGAAGTTGCTCATCGGCCGGCCCTGCTCTCGGCGATGACCACGGATCTCGCCATACGCTCGTGCAGCATCCTCGTCAAAGGGAAGCACTCGCGACTCGAATGCGGCGGCGAGGAACTCCTCGAAGCGATCCGTCAGCAGTTGCCGCCGCCTGCCATCAGGGAGAGCTCTCAGGCCGAAACTGATCTCGGCGATCGAGATGGTCGTCAGATGGAGGCTCGCGGCATCCTGGGCGTTGAGCCACTCCTGGACCGGCCTCGCCGGCGGGGAGGTCATGAACTCGGAGACGACATTGGTATCGAGCACGATCATTCCGAGAATTCCACGGGGTCGTGCACTTCGCGCTCCGGAAGCTCCAGTGCCGCTTCACCCCACGCCGGACTGAACAGCCGCACCGCCAGATCTCCGAGACGATCCGGTGTCATGACTGCGTGCTTGAGGATCTGACGGACCTCTTCTTCCATCGAGACCCCATGTCTCGCCGCTCTCACCCGCAGATGGGCTACGGTCTCATCATCGAGCTTCCTGACACTCAAGTTCGCCACGTTCTATCCTCCTGACGGCGCTGACGCGCAAGGTGATGATAGCACATCGCTAGCGTTGCTAGCATACAGCTATCATCATCAACGCTTCACCCCCGCCCGGAGGCAAGGGCTACCGGCCGGGAAGCTTGAACTGCTCCGGCAGAAGATCGTCGAGCCGCCTCCGCCGCTCGATCTCACCGTCGGCATCGACCATGAGGATCTCGAGATCGCCGAACTCGGCGAGGACCTGGCGGCAGGCCCCGCACGGGCCCGCCTTGGCATCCGATGCAACGACCACCCGGGTGAACTGGTGGTGGCCGGCCGCCACTGCCGCGCCGACGGCGAAGCACTCGGCGCAGATGGTGAGGCCGTAGGAGGCGTTCTCGACATTGCAACCCGTGAAGACCTCGCCGGACGCGGTCTCGAGCGCCGCGCCGACGGTGAAGTTCGAGTAGGGGGCGTAGGCGCGCCGGCGGGCCTCGAGGGCGGCGCGGATCAGGGCCGCGGTGCGATCGTCGCTCATGGGGCGATTCTACTCGCGAGGCGTCCCCGGCAGCTTCTCAGATGAGGATCAGCGGCCGTGGCGGAGGCGCGTCGGCGGCGATTTGGACTGTTTGTGCCAGATCGAGCTCAGCCAGCAGCTCCCGCTCGCCGAACACCCGCATCAACGGCTGGCCTGACTCCACCTGATCGCCACGCCTGACCAGGATTTCGAGCCCTACCGAATGGTCGATCCGGTCGCCCTGACGCTTGCGGCCGCCGCCGAGATCGATCGCCGCCAGACCCAACGCCTTGGCGTCGATCGCCACGACCCAGCCGGCCTCGGCCGCCGCGACCTCGCTGACTGCAGCCAGCGGACGCGGTGCCTCGAGATCACCACCCTGCGCCGCCACCATGCGTGCCAGGGTCTCGCGCCCGGCGCCGCTGTCGATCTCGTCCTGGAGCAGACCGCGCGCGGCTGCCTCGTCCGCCGCCACCCCGGTCGCCACGAGCAGTTCGGCGCCCAACGCCAGGGTGACCTCGATCAGATCCTGTGGGCCCCGCCCCTCCAAGGCCGCCACCGACTCGTCGATCTCGTTGGCATGCCCGATCATCCGGCCGAGCGGCTGATCCATGTCGGTCAAGAGAGCACTGGTTGCAACACCGTAGGTCCGCCCGACGGCGACCAGGGAATCGGCCAAGGCGCGCGCGCGCTCCGGCGTCTGCATGAACGAGCCGCCACCGCACTTGACGTCGAACACCAGGGCGTCGAGATCCTCGGCCATCTTCTTCGACAGGATGCTGGCGGTGATGAGCGGTATGGAGCTCACCGTGCCGGTGACGTCGCGCAACGCATAGAGCTTCCGGTCGGCCGGCACCATGTCGAGTGTGGTGCCGGTGATGACGCAACCGACCTCCGAGAGCACGCGGTCGATCTCGGCCGCATCGAGATCGGTACGGAAACCGCGAATCGACTCCAGCTTGTCGAGCGTGCCGCCGGTGGCGCCGAGACCGCGCCCGGAGAGCATCGGCACGTCGAGTCCGCTGCAAGCCAGCAGGGGCGCCAGCAGAATCGACACCTTGTCGCCCACGCCGCCGGTCGAGTGCTTGTCGACCCGCGGACGAGTGCTGACTCCGCGCTGCAAGCGGCTGCCGCTATCGATCATCGCCGCGGTCAACGCCGCGGTTTCCTCGGGCGTCATGCCGTTCAAGTAGACCGCCATCGCCCAGGCCGCCATCTGCTCGTCGCCGATCCGGCCGGCGACGTAGGCCTCGATCCACGCTGCGATCTCACCGGCGGTGTGGGCGCCGCCATCGCGCTTGGCGGCGATGAAGACCACGGGGTTCATGCCGTCGGCCCTCGCTCGGCGAGGACCGCCTCGACGATCCGCGTCATGGCGGGGCTGGCCCGGTCCGCCGCCGCCAGCACCTCCTCGTGTCCGGTTTCTTCCAGACAGTCTGGGCGGCAGAGGTTGGTGATCACCGACAGCCCCAGAACCCGCATCCCGGCATGCACCGCCGCGATCACCTCCGGCACGGTCGACATGCCGACGGCATCGGCCCCGAGTCCGCGCAGCATCCGGTACTCGGCCCGCGTCTCGAAGCTCGGCCCGGTGAATCCCGCGTAGACCCCCTTGTGGGCGACATAGTCGAGGCCCCGGGCGGCGCGCATGGCGGCCTCGATGAGCTCGGGCGCGTAGGGTGCGCTCATGTCGGGAAACCGCGGGCCGAGCTCGTCGTCGTTGATGCCAAACAGCGGGCTGTCGAAGAACATGTTGATGTGGTCCTCGATCACCATGATGTCGCTCGAGCCGTAGGCGGGATTCAACCCGCCGCTGGCATTCGACACCACCAGAAGCTCACAGCCGAGGGCGCGCATCACCCGCACCGGGTAGGTCAGCTCGGCCATCGACCAGCCCTCGTAACGATGGAAGCGCCCCTCCATCACCAGGACTTGCCGTTGGGCCAGGGTGCCCGCCAGCAGCCGGCCGGCATGGCCGGCGACGGTCGAGCGGGGAAAGTGCGGCAGATCGGCATAGTCGAACTCGGCCGCGATCGATACGCGCTCGGCCAGCGGACGCAGGCCTGTACCCAGGATGATGCCAACGCTCGGCTCTTGTCCCCAGCGCCGGCGAATGGCCGCCACGGTCTCCTCGACCTGGGCTCGAATCCCGAGCATGCTCAGTCGTGGGAGACCAGGTGGGCCAGCACGCCGTGCACCAGAGTGCACATCTTGGGGGAGGCGGTGTTGGCGGTCTTGACGATCTCCTCGACGTCAGCCGGCTCGAGAGCGTCGGGCAGACACATGTCAGTGACCACCGAGAGACCGAAGACCCGCATCCCCTCGTGCACCGCCACGATCGTCTCTGGCACGGTCGACATGCCCACCACGTCGGCGCCGATGACCCGCAGGAAGCGGTACTCGGCCCGGGTCTCGAGGCACGGGCCGGTCACGGCCACGGTCACGCCCCTGTGCGCCACGAAGTCCTCGCGGCGCGCGATCCCCAGAGCGACCTCGATCAACTCCGGGTCATAGGGTGCGCTCATGTCGGGGAACCGCGGTCCCAGGCGATCGTCGTTGATTCCGATCAGGGGGTTGTCGCCCAGCAGGTTGATCTGATCGTCGATCACCATCAAGTCGCCGGCCCGGTAATGGTGATTGAGCCCGCCGGTCGCCTGACTGACGACCAAGAGCTCCGCCCCGAGAGCGTGCATCACACGGATCGGCAGGGTCACGAGATCGAGAGGGTAGCCCTCGTACTTGTGGAAGCGCCCTTGCATGGCGATGACGTCGACCCCGTCGAGCTTGCCCATCACCAGGCGGCCGGCGT
>JAPUJD010000334.1 GCA_027296385.1 Acidobacteriota bacterium
TTTCGGCATCCAGCGCGGCGATCGGGTGGCGTTGATGGCGGAGAACGGCACCCACTGGCCGGCGATCGACTATGCGACTCTGTCGATCGGCGCCGTGCTGGTACCAATCTACCCTACCCTGACGCCCGACCAGGCGGCCTACGTCGCCAACGACTGCGATGCCGAGGTGGTCTTCGTGCAGGGCCGTGAGCGTTACCAGGGCATGCTCGACGAGCGCGGCAGCCTCCCCCGCGTGCGCCAGTTCGTCGTCATCGACGCCGACATCAGCGACGTCGACACCGTCGCCTTCGCCGACCTGCTGCGAGACACGGAGCCGCAGAGTGAGGAGGCCTTCGAGGCCTCGGCCCGGCAGTCGAAGGCGGAGGACCTCGCCACCTTCATCTACACCAGCGGCACGACCGGCAATCCCAAGGGCGTGATGCTGACCCACGGGAACCTCACGAGCAATCTGCTCTCCGCCTCGCAGGCGATCGAGATTCACCGCGCCCAGACCGGTCTCTCGTTCCTGCCTCTGTCACACTCGTTCGAGCGGGTCGTCGACTACATCTACTTCCTCAAAGGCGCAACGATCGCCTACGCCGAATCGGTACAAGCGGTGGGTCAGAACCTTCTCGAGGTCAGGCCCCACTTCTTCGTCGCTGTGCCGCGGGTCTATGAGAAAGTGATCAACAAGGTGCGCGAGAAAGTCGCCAACGCTCCGCCGCTGCGGCAGAAGATCTTCGCCTGGGCCGAGAAGGTCGGCCGCCAAGCTCTACCCTGGCGCCTGCGCCGCGAATGGCCCTCCGGCTTGCTCGGCCTCCAGCTCAAGATCGCCGACAAACTGGTCTTCGCCAAGATCCGTGCGCGGCTCGGCGGGCGCTTCGAGTCCGCCACCTCGGGTGGCGCACCCTTGGCCCAGAACATCGCCGAGTTCTTCTGGGCCGCCGGCATCGAGATCTACGAGGGCTACGGGCTCTCCGAGACCTCGCCGGTGCTGACCGTCAACCGGCCGGGCAAGGTCAAGCTCGGCTCGGTCGGGGCGGCCATCGAGGGCGTCGAGCTGCGCATCGCCGAGGACGGTGAGATCCTGGCCCAGGGCCCGAACGTCATGCGCGGCTACTACAACCTGCCGGAGAAGACGGCCGAGGCAATCGACGACGAGGGTTGGTTCCACACCGGCGACAGCGGCGAGATGGACGACGAGGGGTTCCTCAAGATCACCGACCGCAAGAAGGAGATCATCGTCAACGCCTACGGCAAGAACATCGCCCCGGCGCCGATCGAAAACCTGCTCAAGAGCAGTCGGTTCATCGAGCAGGTCGTCGTCATCGGCGATCGCTACAAGTTCCTCTCGGCGCTCGTCGTGCCCGACTTCGAGGCGCTGCTCAACTGGGCGAAAAAAAGCGACGTGCCGAGCGTCGACCGGCGGGAGCTGCTGGCGTCCGACCCGACTCGCGAGCTCTTCGAGACCGAGATCGCGCGCGTCAACGAGGAGCTGTCGAAGCACCAGATGATCCGAGCTTTCGACCTCTTGTCGGAAGAGTTCTCGATCGAAGGCGGCGAGCTGACTCCGACGCAGAAGATCAAGCGCCGGATCATCGCCACCAAGTACGAGCACGTCATCGACGACATCTACGAGCGGGCCGAGGGCTGAGCCAGCGCCACGCTCACTCGCGAAGGAGAATCCACAGTGACTTCCGCCCTGCGCCTCGAAGGTCCCGCCGAGGGCCTGGCGAGCCTGGTCTTCGACGCTCCCCAGAGCAAGGTCAACGTGATCGGGCGCGAGCTCATCACCGAGCTCGAGGCCGTGATCGACGACCTCGAGCATCGCACGGACATCTCGTGCCTGGTCCTGATGTCGGGCAAGCGGCGCAACTTCATCGCCGGCGCCGACATCGACGCCATCGAGAGCGTCACCGACCCGGCCGACATAGCCGAGGCGGTGCGCCTGGTCCAGGGACTCTACGCACGCTGGGAGAGTCTGCCCTACCCCACCATCGCGGCGATCGCGGGTTCTTGCATCGGCGGTGGCACCGAGTGGGCGCTGGCTTCGGACTACATCCTCGTCTCCAACCGGCCGGACGTGCGCATCGGCCTGCCCGAGACTCGCCTTGGGATCCTGCCGGGCTGGGGTGGCTGCACCCGTCTGCCGCGCAGGATCGGTCTCACCGCCTCACTCGACATCATCCTCGGCGGCAAGAGCGTCATTCCCTACAAGGCGTTCAAGATCGGCCTTGCCGACGCGCTGATGCCGGCGGCTTCTTTTCATCACCACGTGCGCGACTTCGCGCGTGCCGTCATCGACGGCAAGCCTCCGGTCGAAAAGCGCCAGGCAGGCTTCAAGGGCGCGCTCTTGGAGAAAAACCCTCTGGGCCGCAAGATCGTCTTCGATCAGGCTCGCAAGCAGGTGCTCGCCACCACTGGCGGCAACTACCCGGCGCCGCTGCGGGCGCTGGAGGTCGTTCGTGTCGGACTCGAGGACGGCAAGACGGCGGGCTTCGCCGCCGAAGCTCGGGGGCTCTCGGAGCTCGCGGTGTCGCGCGAGAGCAAGAGCCTGGTCCACGTCTTCCGACTGATGGAGGGCGCCAAGAAGAGGGCGATGGGCCGCGCCCTGAAGCGCAGCGCGGTTCTTGGTGCCGGCGTCATGGGTGGCGGTATCGCCCAGCTCCTGGCCGCCAAGGCCTCGCTGCCAGTCCGGATGAAGGACATCGCCTCCGAGCCCCTGGCCCAGGGCATGGCCCACGCCTACGGTCTGTTCCGCAAGCTCCTCGAGCGGCGCCGCCTGACGCAGCCCCAGCTACTGCAAAAGATGAACCTGCTGCGACCGACTCTCGATTACTCCGGCTTCGCCGCGGTCGATCTGGTGGTCGAGGCAATCGTCGAACAGCTCGACGTCAAGCAGAAGGTCTTCGCCGAGCTGTCGCGGATCGTGCCGGAGGACACCATCCTGGCGTCCAACACCTCGTCGCTCTCGATCGAGGCGATCGGGCGCGACGTGAGGCACCCGGAGCGGGTCATAGGCATGCACTTTTTCAATCCGGTCGACAAGATGCCCCTCGTCGAGGTCATCGTCAGCCCACAGACTTCGAGCGCCGTCACGGACGCGATCGTCGCCCTGTGCGGCCAGCTCGGCAAGACCCCCGTGGTGGTCAAGGACGGCCCCGGCTTCCTCGTCAACCGCCTCCTCATGTTCTCGATGGCGGAGGCCTTGACGCTGCTCGAAGAGGGGGTCTCCATCCCGGTACTCGACCGGACGATGAAGAAGTGGGGCATGCCGATGGGCCCGATCACCCTCACCGACGAGGTCGGTCTCGACGTGGCGACTCACGTCGCCGGCATCCTCACCGAGGCCTTCGGCGATCGGCTGCAGGTGCCACAGTGGATCGGCCGCATGGTCGAGGACGGGCGCCTGGGCACCAAGGTCGGAAAAGGCTTCTATCGCTACGACGGCAGGAAACGCCTCGCGGTGGATCCCGAGGTCTACGAGCTGCTCGGTCTGACGCCGCGGGAGGACGATCCCGACGTTGTGGAGGTCAGCCACCGCATCGTGCTGCCGATGCTCGACGAGGCGGCTCGCTGCCTGGCAGAGGGCGTGGTGCGCGATGCGGCCGATCTAGACCTGGCGATGATCATGGGTACCGGCTTCCCGCCGTTCCGAGGCGGCCTGTGCCGCTGGGCCGACGACGAAGGAACCGCCGGTTTGCAGACCCGGATGGAAGAGCTCGCGGGGCGAATCCATCCGCGCTTCGAGGCCTCGAAGGCCTTCACCGAAGTCGTCGAAGCGGGCGGCTTCTACGCTCGCTACCCCCGGCGACGCGCGCCAGACGAAGCCGCCTGAGCCAACCTGGCCTCGATCTTGCTGTCTAGCCTCGGTTGAAAGGAGTCGCAATGCGCCAAAGCTCGCTCGCCAAGTCTTTCATCCTCACCTGTCTGACAGCCTGTCTGCCCCTGGCTCTGGCCGCTCAGGAAGGCCAGGGGCAGTTCGGCAGTACTGTCGACGTCTCCGAGGTCCTGCTCGACGTAGTGGTTACGGATCGGGACGGCAACGTCATCCTGGGGCTACAGCCGGAGGACTTCATGGTCGACGACGGTGAGCGAACCGTGGAGGTCTCCTCGGCGACTTTCTATAGTAACCGGGCCTTCCTCGAGTCGGTCGCCCTGGCCAGCCGGCTGGGTCTGAGCCCCGACGAGGTGCCGGTGGATCGCTTCTTCATTCTCTTCTTCCACGATCCGAGGACATTCTTTCCCGAGCTGGTGTCGGAACAACTCGACGCCTTGCGCTGGGCGCGGCGCTGGGTCCACCAGGAGCTACTGCCGAATGACTTCGTGGCGGTCGCGAGCTACGACTACAAGCTCAAGATTCACCAGGACTTCACAACTGACGACGAGGCGATCCTGAAGGCGCTCGACGCCTTCGGGCGGGGCAAGGATCCAGGCTCGAACTGGCCGTCGCGAGTCGAAGCCGAGGAGGGGCCTTCACTGCGTCAGAACCTGCCGCGCGGCAACGAACTGCGCAAGAAGACCAAGAAGATCTACACGGCCCTCGAGACTCTTAGCAACGCTGCCGCTTACATCATCGGACGCAAGAACCTGCTCATGTTCAGCATCGGGTTCGGTGAACCGGGTGACTTCAGCGATGGAACGGGCTTCTTGACCGCCCAGTCGAGCGGCCGGACCAACTTCGGTACCTATCGGGTCGACGAACGCTACTATCCGCCGATGATGGAGGCCCTGAACGACGCCAACGTGGCGGTTTATGCGATCTCTCTGCTCAAGAACACGCGCAACGAGAACGCAGCGCAGAGCATCCTCGCCAACTCTCTGAGCCTGCTGGCCGATGACACCGCGGGCAAGTACTACTCCAACTTCCTCAGCTTCCGGGATCCGATGCGGCGGGTGGTCGAGGACAACAATGGCTACTACCTCCTGAGCTACCCCACCGAGTTCGCGCACGGCGACTCGGGCTACCGCAAGGTGACCGTCAACACCCGCAACCCGGACTTCGTCGTCCGGGCGCGGCAAGGCTACCGCTTCGGCGACTAGCAGCCCGGGCTAGCAGCCCGTGGCACAACTCCGTGGGGTCGCGTTGCGAGCGCCACGGACTGCTAGATCGCCAGCAGCACGACGGTGGTGTTGTCGGCGCCGCCGTGCTCGTTGGCGGCGTTGATCAGGCGCTCGCTCATCTCGTCGATCGAGCCGCCCTCAATCAGCACGGCGGCGATCTCGTCGTCGGTCAGCATCGTCGTCAAGCCGTCTGAGCACAGGATCAACAGATCGCCCGACTGTAGGCGGACCCGGCGCAGATCGGCCTCGACCGGCTGCTCGCCACCCAGAGCGCGGGTAACGACGCTCTTGAACGGATGCTTGCGGGCTTGGTCGGCCGACAGATGACCGGCGGCGACCTGTTCGTGTACCCAAGAGTGATCTTCTGTGAGCTGTGTGAGTGTCGTTCCGCGTAAGGCATAGGCGCGACTGTCGCCAACGTGACCGATCACCGCTGACTTGTCCTCGATGACGGCAGCGATCATGGTCGTGCCCATGCCGCGTAGCGAGTTGTCCTCGTCGCCTGCCGCCCGAATCCTGTCGTGGGCGTGGCTGAACGCTCGCTGCAGCCGCTCGGCGATAGCGAGCTCGCCCTCCGCCTCACCTTCCGTTCCCAGGTACTTCTCCTGGACCGCTTCGACGGCGATCTGCGAGGCCACGTCGCCGTTGCCGTGCCCGCCCATGCCGTCGGCCACGACGAGCAGATGCTGGTCCCGGAGGACCGCATAAGAGTCCTCGTTGCGGCTTCGTACCTTGCCGATGTCAGAGCGCCCGCAGGCTTCGAGACGCATCACTTCTTGCCGAACAGGCCTCCGCGAAAACCCCCGCGCAAAGCATTGAGTCGCTCTTCGATACTCGGATCGGGTCCGCCCCAGTCCAGCGCCTTTAGGTAGCAGTCCTCGGCTTGGTCCTGCATGCCGCTCTCAGCGTAGAGGTCTCCCGCCAACTCCAGGTAGCGCGACTCTATAGGCTGCAATTCGCAGGCGCGCGCGATGGCCACTCGCGCCCGCGGCAGGGCTCGGCGGCGCTCGACCAGCACCCGCGCCAACTCGAACCAGGCCACGTGATTCTGGTCGTCCTCCACGGTCGCGCGATCCAGGTACTCGACCGCCTTCTGGGAGTTTCCCTTCTTGATCTCCTGCTTCGCCCGCCGAACGTAGAGTTTGGAGACCTGAGTGCTGTCCGAATCGTTGGCACCGACCAGCTGCGCCAAATCCAGGTCGTGCTGGCGCCTACGATCCCCGTGGCTCAAGGTGTTGAACGCCTCGGTCACGAGCTGGAATTGGGCCTCGGCCTCGGCCTTCTCCTCGCCCTGGAAGATATCCGGATGCCTCTCGCGCGCGAGCAAGAGGAAACGCTTCCTGACCTGCCGGCCGGTGGCGTTTTGTGGAACACCCAGGATCGTGTAGTAGTTCTCGCTCATTGCCATGCCCGGCCACCCTGGGCCGGTGGTCTCCCTACCGGACTTTTATTCTATACAACCGGAGCGCGCGGCTCCTTACCGCTTCGGGAACGTTGCGGTTGCGCGAGAGGTGGAGCAGATCCCGGGCCGAGAGCCGGGGCATCAAACGGATGCCGATGTTGACCGGCGTCCTGGGGTTCTGGCACAGCGAGTAGACCACGCTGTAACGTCGGCACCAGGTCTTCGAACTCCCGATGAGGGTCAGCACATCATCGACGACGACGCGGCTCAGGGCGATGCGCTCGACCTCGGACTCCGAGATCGGACTGAACTGCATGATCGCCAGCGCTACGGTCGGATTCTGGTCGCGGATGAGGATTCTGCGCAGCACCGGCGTCGCGCCGCGAGCCAGCCGCACGCGAACACCGACCGGCAGAGTGCGGATCCTCATCTCGCTCGCTCTCGACAGGTCGTCGATGTGGTCCTTTTCGTCGCCGCTCCCGACGGTCTCGAATTCCGCCCGGATCTTCGCCGCTTCTATCTCGTCGACCTCGTCGTCACCGATGACCTCGGTATCGGCTTCATCATCCGGCCTGCGTTCGCGCGGCAGGAGGTGCTCACGGTACTCGGCGATCCGCCGACGGGCGTAGGACGAGAGCTGTCCGTTCTCCGCCAACGCATCGAGAATGGACGGCTCTTCGACGATCGCGTCCTGACGCAGGAGAAGGAGCTCCTGAGCGTCGGCGTCGAGAGAGCGAGCCATTTCGCCGAGGAGATCCCGTGGCACCTGCCGGAGCCGCAGGATCGACTCGACGATCACCGGATGCTTGCTTTCGGCCGCGAAGTAGCGGATCACCTTGTCGGGCGGTCCCTCGCCAACGGTCAACGCCACGATCCTCGGATCGATCCCGGCCAGGCTGGAGTGGGCGATCTGCGCGACCTCCTCGTCGTCGTCGCAGGCCAGCTCCACCTGAACCGCCAGCAGCTCAGGCAGCGGCAGAGGCGCAAGGCCAGCGGCCACGAGGCGGCGAAGCTCTTGATCCTGACTCTCGAGGACTCTCTCGGCGAAGGTAGCAGTCGCTTCGTCCGCGCTCACTCGCCTTCCTCGAGCACGATCACGATGTCCCGCGCCACGAGGCCGGGACGGTAATCGCGCAGCGGGTACGGCTCGCCGTTCACCTCCACCTTGACGCCAGCCGGATTGCCCAGTGTCAGCTCTACCCGGCTCTGGGCATCGATCAGCAGTGACTTTCCTTGGATATGCAGCTCGCTCAGCCGTCTCCGACCGTCGACTACGGCCTCGACCCAGCAGTCCTCGGCAAAGTCTATCGTCACCATCAACGGCGCGGTGGCGACCGGCTCGACGGGCAGCACCTCAGGCGGCGGCAGTACCGGGCGCCGGGCGACGACGGCCGGCGCCGACCCGGGCACCGGTGCCGCGCGAGCCATCGACGACTCCGCGGGCGCCGGGCCCTGCGAGCGCTCGGCGCAGAAACCGAGGAAGCCGATGGCGGCGAGCAACAAGATCAGGACCGTCGCCAGCAGGATGCCCGAAGTCCATTCGAACGATTTGCGGTGCGATGGCGATCTCTCGGCGGTTTCCGGCTCGGGCTCGGCGTCGCTGACCGCGCTCAGGTACGAGTTGACGACCTGGTCGGGGTCGAGACCCACGTACTGCGCGTACGAGCGCAGGAATCCCTTGGCGAAAACAGGTGCCGGAAGGAGGTCGAAACGCTCCTGTTCCAATGCCTGGAGGTGGGTCCGGCTGACCTTGGTGAAGTCGGCGATTTCGCCCAGCGACACGTCGCGCGCCTCGCGTTCACGTCGCAGCCAGGCGCCGAAAGCGCCGCTCTCACTCTCGCCCCCGACCTCCCAAGGCGGTTGACGGGTGCTCTTTGGCTTGATCTCGTTCATGAACCGGGCGCCGAGGATCTGATCTCGGCGCAAAAACCCTCCAGAGAACGTACAATCCCAGACTCGCCGCGCCGCGAGCAACACCCGAAGTGAGCCGCAATGACGATTCCGAGATCCCTCAGGAAGTATATCGAAGCAGGCAGGCTAGACGAGGTAGAGAGTGAGTGGCTGACCCAGATCGACGAAGATCCCTCGGCCCTCGGGTTTTTCGCCGCTACCGCCCGAGCCCTCAAGGGTGCCGGTGAGGAGCACATCGCCCGAACCCTGCTCGAACTACTATGGGATGAGCTGCAGGGCGACGCTTTCCTGGAAGAGCGTCTGACGCTCCTGCGGGAGGTCGGCCTCCTACTCTACGAGCCGCAGGACCTGCATGAGGAGATGCTCACCGTGCTGCGCCGCATCTACCGAGGCCTGCCCAATCTCGAAGGCTTCATCGATCAGGTCGGCCTTCATCGAGCCATCGAGGACGTGCGGAAATCGTGGCAGAAGGTCGCCAACTTGCGCGGCATCATGCGGTTCGAGATCGGCTCGATCGTATGGATGAAGGGCAAGGGCGCGGGGAGGGTGACTGAGGTCAACTTCGATCTCGGGAACTTCAAGATTGACTTCGAGCGCAGCCCCGGCCTCAGGGTCGGCTTCGGAGGTGCCGGCAAGTTGATGCAGGCGCTGCCCGAGGAGCACCTGCTGCGGCGCAAGATCGAGGCCCCAGAAGCCCTGCTCGAGCTCAAGAAAAGCGACCCTGGCGAGCTCCTACTCGTAGCCTTGCGGAGCTACGACCAACCGCGTAGCGCCACCCAGGTCCGCGAATCCCTGGCCGGAATCGTCGACGAGAAACAGTGGTCCTCGTGGTGGAGCGCGGCGCGTAAGAACCCGCAGGTTCTCACCGAGGGCAAGGGCGCGCGCCAGCTCTACCGGGCCACGGCCTCGAGCGCCGACGCCGAGGAAGCCGTGGTCGCCGCCTTCGACAGCGCCGACACCGACGGCAAGCTCGAGATCTTCCGCCGCAACGCCGGCCGCAACGAGGAGCTGCACCACCACCTGGCCGGGCGCTTGGCGGCGATCGGCGAGGCGAGCGCCGCGACTGCCTTCGGGCTGCGGTTCGCTATCGCTCACGCGCTACGCGACTCCCCTGAGCTCGCGTCTGAGGCGCCATGGGCGCCCCACACGATGGTGGCCGAGGCCAAGGACGCGACCACCGTGATCGCGGCCCTTACCGATCGTGGCTCGCGTGAGCGGGCATACGAGCTCGTCCGCGAGATTCGCCCGGACTGGCTCGACGCCTTTGTCGCACGACTCGAGGCGGAGGAGGATCCGAAGCTCCTCGAGCACATCGCCGCGGCGCTGGCCGACGGACGGCCCGAGGCGCTGACCGCGTTCTACGATCGGGTGCTGGCCCACCCACGCAAGCTGCCGGCCGCTTTCGTCTGGCTGGCGGAGCGCGCGCAGGGGCATCCCGACCTTCTCGAACGCAGGCCACTGCGCCTCATTCAGGCCCTGTTGACCACCAGCCACCCGCGCGAGCTCGAGCCCTTCCTCGGCCGGCTGCGCAAGCTGCTCGAGGACGGCGGTCCCATCGCCCGCCTGATTCAGTACATCGAACCGGACCAGGCTGCTTCGACCGAGGAGCTGCTCAAGCGCTCGACCCTCCAGGAGTACCTACGTAAACCGCTGATCGACGCACTGCACATGCGCTTTCCCGACATGCGCGAAGACGCCGAGGCGCCGCTCTATGCCACGTTCGAGTCGATCGCCAAGCGCCAGGCCGACCTCGAGAAGCTGCGAGAAGTCGAGATCCCCGCCAACCGGCGGGCTATTCAGGAAGCCCGCGAGATGGGCGATCTGCGGGAGAACTTCGAGTACAAAGCGGCACGCCAGCGTCACGAGTACCTCGCCGCACGCCAGGCGACGCTCATGGACGACCTGGCCCGGGCGCAGCCGCTCGATCTCAGTCGCACCGACGCGAACGAGGTCCGCGTGGCGACACGCGTTACGCTCGACAAAGCCGCCGCCAGCACCCGCAAGCTGCTCATCCTAGGCCCCTGGGAGAGCGCCCCAGAGAACGACATCATCTCCTACGATTCCGACCTGGCCAGGGCACTGCTCGGCAAGGCTCTCGGGGACACCGCCGAGTTCGCCGGCGACACCTACGAAATCGTCGCTATCGAGCCCTGGCACGGCGACGGGGAAACGTAGTCACGCTTCGCACGCCGGCCTGTGGCCTCTCTTCAGTCAGTCCTCAAGGCGCGTACCGCCAGCCCTATCGACAGATTGCCCAGAGCGGTCGCGGCGGCGAACCAGACCAGTCCGTCCTGGCCCGGCAAGAGGGCGCCCAGGCCCGCCAGCTGGTAGATCCAGCCGGCGCGACGGAAGGGGCGAAACGCCAGTCCGCCGAGCAGCAGGAAGGAGTGACCGAGGATCAGGAGCCAGACACCCGGCAAGGCGCCGGCCCGCCCGAAGCCGATCAGCGCGGCCGAGATCACTACCCCGACGAAGGAGAGATTGGCCTGCGAGCGCAGCACCCAGACGGCCAGCGTCGTGCGCCCTCTGCCGGCACCGGAGCGTACGACCCACATCTCGACGACCCCGGCAAGGATAATGCCCGAACACCAGGCCACGACCGGGGCGGAGGGCCCGTAACGCGCGAGCAAGGGCCGGGTGGCCAGCGCGACGATCGGCAGGACGACAGCCCAGGTCCACCACGACCAGGGCGAACGGGTGAACGGGCTGGACGCGCGAGCGAAAAGGGCGCGCACGTCCTCGAGGTCGTCGACGTTCGCCTCGGTCGGTCCGAAGACCGGATCGTACTCCGACCCCATCAGTCGGATCCGGTCTCGAAGACCAACTCGACGATCTCGCCGTCGAGCTCGACGACCACCACGCCGAGCTCGGCCAGCGCCGCCAATCGCGGCCGGCTGCGAGCCCACTCGGCAATCTCGTCTGGCCTGACCCTGCGCTGCCGCGCCGTCGCCACAGCGGCCGGGGTCAGGTCGCTCTCGAGCCAGCGGCTACCCTCGCGCACGAAGACACGCGAGTCGATCTCGACGACTTCTGGTCCCCGTGCCGAACCCGGCGGCGCGCTGAGAATCAGCGGTTCGTGTGCCCGCTCGTAGCGGGCCAGCCCGTTGGCCAGGAGGTAGAACATGGCGGCCAGCGCCAGAACCACCGCGAACGCCGGAAGCAGCATCGGCGGGAGAAGCCAGTGCAGCCGCCGCTCGAGCCGGCTCCGCAAGCCGACCTTCTCCGCTTCCAGCGCCACCCGACGGTGCACCATAGCGCCGAGATAGGCCGGCGGCGCGGCATCTGCGAGTTGGCCGAGCGAGCTGCGCACTCGCCGCAGTCCCTCGTAGATCTCGCGCGTCTCCGCGTCGGTCTCGATCCGCTCCTCGATTCGCTCGCGCTCGACGGCGCTCACGTCCCCGTCGAGGAGTCGCGACAGGAGCTCGACGGTCGCTTCGTTGGTCATTATCCATCTCCTTCGACGAGCAGTCGGCGCAGCCGATCCCGGCCCCGCGCGATGCGCGAGCGCACGGTGCCGATCCGCACGCCGAGCACAGCGGCGATGTCGTCGTAGGCCAGGCCGCTGATGTCGCGTAGCACGACGGCCTCGCGAAACTCGAGCGGAAGCTGAGCCAGAGCGCGACCGACCGTTTCCGCGGCTTCGCGCCGCTCGAGCCGCGCTTCGGTGCCCTCTACCGGTGCCGGCATCTGGTCGAGCCGCTCGTCTTCGACCGCGACAAAGACCCGCCTGCGGCGCCATCGCCGGCCCAGACGGGTGCGGCAGCAGTTGATCGATACGCGGTAGACCCAGGTCTCGAGGCTCGAGCGGCCCCTGAAGTTCTCTAGGTACCTGAAGATCCGGAGGAAGATCTCCTGACTCAGGTCCTCCGCCAGCGCCTCGTCACCGGCCATGCGCCGAGCGAGCCGAAAAACCAGTGCGCTGAAGCGCTCGTAGACCTCGTCGAAAGCCGCTGGATCGCCGTACAGGTGCCGCGTCACCAGGTCCCGGTCGTGGGCGATCGTCGTTGCCGTCAGCGCCTGCACGTCGTTCGCTTCTCGATCATTGCCGCTCGCGTCCTCTCTACCCTTCTTGGACACCGCAGCCCGCCTCCCGGTTCCCCGATAGTTCTAACCGCCCTCAAGGGGCTTCGCGCGGGTCTCGGTCGTCGCTCGTATCGTAGTAGTGCAGGATGCCCTGCACCGTGACCTCGGCGACCTGTTGGCGGAAGCGCTGGGTCTGGATCAGCGCGCGATCTTCCTCGTTGTTCAAGTTGCAGACCTCGAGCAGCAGTTGCGCCGGTACTTCGCTATAGCGCAGCACCGCCGGTACCCAGGCCTGCCTGCGGCTGCGCACGATGCGGTTGCGCACCGGCTTGTCCGGATGCACCGCCAGGCTTGCTGCCTCGAAGGCGTCGATCATGTCCTGGGCAAGCTGCCGCGACAGACCCTCGCTCTTCTCCAAAGTCTGGCGCGAAAAGCTGACTCGAGGCTGCTCGCGCACCTCCCGGCGCGAGGCATAGACGGCGCCGGTCTTGCCGTAGCTACCCTTGCGATAGCGGGCGCCTGGGATGTAGGCCATGGCTCCACGCAGCGTCGGATGGAGCGAGTCGGCGTGAACCGACAGGAACACGACTTTGTCGACGTCGCCGCCGTTGCTCACCGCACGCCGGAAGAGGCTGTTGGTCAGGTACCACCGCAGATTGACGCCGGTGCTGGCGTCGACGATCGGGTAGTCCGGTGTGGTGAGGACCCGGTGGTCGCGCGAATAGTCGAGCCGATCGCGGTCCGGCACGGAGTAGCCGTGGCCCGCCTGAGTGGTCATGAACACATCGGCCCCCGTCGTCGCCTCGAGCACGCGCTTGAGCCGCAACGCGATGTCGTAGACGTAGACGCTCTCCCACACACCCTGGATCGACGAGCCGGGATCGCGCCCACCGTGGCCGGCATCGACGATGACCGTCACGCCGTCGAGGCGGCGAGCCTCGACCTGGTTGCTGTAGCGCGCGCTGGCAAGCAGGCTGGCCTCGTACTCCCGGCGGTCGGGGTGACCGGCGGGGAGGAACTCGGGCAGGAGGATTTCCAGCGGAATCTTGACCTCGTAGCCCACAGGAATATCGGTGACATCACCGATCCCGCTGCGCTCGGCGATCTCCGCCGTCAGCTGGTTCACGTCCTCGGCGTACACCAGGCCGGCGAAGCGCACCGCCACGCTCGAGTACAGCGCCTCCCCCGGCTTCAGACGGTAGATCGCAAACTCGCCTCCAGCGTCCTCGTCGTAGCGTAGGTGATAGGCCGACTCCTCGGGCAGGGCTTGCCGGAAAGCCGGCCTCAGCAGGCGCGCCGGCACCAAGACCACCTGCCCCGGCTCCAGGTGATCGTCGGCCAGGTCGTTGGCTTCACGCAGCGCCCGGTAGTTGTCTCCACGACCGGTAAACCACTGAGAGACTCGCCACAAACTCTCCGGCATCTTCGATCGGTGTCGACCGACCCGATGCCACCAGCCCGCAGCGACTGGGCGATCCTCGGCGAAGAGCGCCGCCGCGACTTCGAGCTGGTGCTCGGGCAGGAGGTAGGCGAAAGGGATCCTGTAACGCAATCCGACCAGGAGACGCTGGCGAGCGTTGGCCTGTTGGACGACCTCGACGACGCTCGTCGTGCCGCAGTACTCCCGCACGAAGCTGAGCCAACCCTGGCCCCTCCTCGGTTTGGCCTCGAGATGGAGCTCGAGACGCTCGTCGAGCAGCGCCCGTGTGCCATGGGCCAGTTCGACCCCCTCGACAGCCGCCGCCAAGGGCCCGGTAGCAGCCCACGATAGCAGCAGGACCCATGCCGGCCCTCTGCACCGGAAGCTCCAGCCGCGGCCCGGACGAAATACGGGGCAGGAGCGAATTCTCCTTACTTTGTCGGTAGTTAGCACCATTAGTTCAAGAGAATTCTAGCAGCCACGCCGATCCTCTGGCGGCAGGATACTGGATCGTGACATCAGCCGACAGAAACCACGGCGCGCTCAGTACGCCGTAATATCGCGCCATGGCTACCGACTGGCTCGACAGCGGCCTCCTGGGTCGGGTGCGGCAGATCGTACGATCCCGACCTTGCCTCCTGGTCGGCGGAGCGGTGCGCGATCACCTGCTCGGGCGGCCGGTCCACGATCTCGATCTGGTCGCCGGCCGCGACGTGGCCGCCGTCCTCGCCGAGAAGTTGCCAGCGAGGCTGATCGAGCTCGGCGGCGAGCGTTTCGCCGCTCTCCGCCTGGCCGGCGAGGGCTTCGTCATCGACCTCTGGGATCGTGGCGAGGCCTCCCTCGAAGAGGAGCTGGCCCGGCGCGATCTCACGATCAACTCGATCGCGGTCGATCTCGCCGACGGCGAATGGTACGACCCCTGCGCCGGCCGCCGCGACATCCACGCCCGAATCCTGCGCGCGACGACCGATCAGAGCTTCGCAGCCGATGCACTGCGAACTCTGCGGCTAGCCCGCTTCGCCGCCGAGTTCGGGGACTTCACAGTCGCTGCACACAGCCTCGATCTCGCGGCGGCCGCTGTCGGCGGGCTGAGCGCAGTCGCCGCCGAGCGCCGGCGGGAGGAGCTCGGCCGCACCCTCGAGGCAGCGCGGCCGGCAGCCGGCCTCGATGTTTGGGGCTCCATCGGCTTCTATCCCCAGGTGCTAGTGCCACCAGGAGACGTCGACGACCCGGCGGCGACACTCGCCACCGCGCGGCGGGCTCTTCGGCGGGCCGACGAGCGGCTGGCGCTCTTCGCGCAGCTGGGGACTGCGCAACCCGACCGTCATGCTCTGCACGCCGCGCTGATGCTGGCCGCCGCCGGCGCAGACGTCGAAGCCCTGGTCGAGGGCGGCTGGGTCAGTCGCCGCGAAGCACGCGCCATCGCCTTCGTCCTGCCGTGCCGACGACTCCCGACTCGGCGTGAGGACCAGCGCTGGCTACTCTATTCGAGCGCCAAACAGTGGCCGGCGGCGCTCTGTCACGCCGCGATCTGGGAAGATCGACTGCCCCGCGAGCGCGCCGCGGAAACGCTGGCGTCGATCATCGAGCTGGCTGGCCGAGAAGCACGAGAGATCTTCACTCCCGAGCCGCTGTTGCGGGGAGACGAGATTCGGGAGCTGTTGGGGCTCGAGCCCGGCCCCGAGGTCGGTGAGGCGGCGAAACGGCTCCGGCGGCGTCAGATCGAGGGCCGTTTGCGCGACCGCGACGACGCGGTAGCGTGGTTGCTCAGCGAGCGCCGCTGACCAGGCGCTGGTTGAGCTCCTTGATCCGTTCGGTCAGCTTGTCGATCTTGTCCTGAGCCTCGCGCTCCACCCGCTGGACCTCGTTGAGCGCCTTGTCCAGCTCCGACGCCCGAGCGGCGTCGCTCTGTTTCATCTCCTGCAGCTGGCGCTCACGCTCTTGGAGGGCGGCCTGCAGCTCGCCAGTGCGAGCCTCCATCTCGGTGAGATGGATCTTGTGGCGCTCCTCCTGTTCCTCGTAGAGCTTGCGGAACTGCTGGAGCTCCAGGATTTGGGAATAATCGGCCGTCGAGCTCATGTCTTCTCCTTGCTCCTCGATCGTCGGAAACATCTTGCGCAGCTTGAGCGAAAGGTCCTCGGGATCGGGAGACTGTCTCATCGCCTCGGCGTAGAGGATGGTCCCGTGCACCAGCAGTGCGATCAGCGACTGATTCATCGACTGCATGCGGTAGTAGGAGACCGAGTTCTCCACCTCTTCCTGCAGAGCCGCCGTGTCGCCCTTGAGGATCAGCTCCGCCACGCGCGGCGTCGCGCGCATGATCTCGAGTGCCGGCACCAGCCCCTTGCCGTCGGCGCGCTCGACCAGCATCATCGACACCACGCCCTTCAAGACCTGCTCGAGCTGCACTCGCAACTGCTTCTGCTGGTTCACCGGCGCACTGTCGAGGATGCGGTCGATGCTCTGCGTAGCACTGTTGGTGTGCAGGGTCGAGAACACCAGATGGCCGGTCTCCGCGGCAGTGATGACGGTCGAGATCGTCTCTTGGTCCCGCATCTCGCCCACCATGATGACGTCTGGATCCTGCCGCACGACGTCGCGCAGGGCGCGGCCAAAACTCGGCGTGTCGGTGCCGACCTCGCGCTGGGAGATCGATGCGACGTCGTCTAGAAAGAGGAACTCGATAGGGTCCTCGATGGTGATGACGTGAGCCGAGCGCCGGCGGGCGATGCGGTTGATCATCGCAGCCAAAGTCGTCGACTTGCCGCTACCCGTCGGCCCGGTGATCAACACCAGGCCCATCGGCAAGTCACAAAGCTCCATCAGCACGTCGGGCAGTCCCAGCTCTTCGAGCTCCTGAACCTCGATCGGGATGCGCCGGAAGGTCGCGGTCAGGGTGCCACGCTGAATGAACACGCTGCCACGAAAACGCGCCAGCCCGTGCACGCCGTGACCGATGTCGACCGCCAGATGCTCGTCGAGCCGTGCCTTCTGGGCGGGACTGAGGATGGACTGCACCATGCTCTCGATCTGATCCGGAGTCAGGGGATCGGAGTCGATCGGCATCAGCTTGCCATTCACGCGCAGCAGTGGCGGCCGCATCGGCTTCAGATGCAGATCTGAGGCCCCCCGGTCGGCCATCAGGCGCAGTAGCTGGTCGAGCTCCATAACTGGTCGATCTTAGCTCACGGACTGGGCGACCCCACCATGAAAGGGACCACAAGTTCGCCCTTCGGGTTGCGTCGCAACGCGGCCTGTAGGACATCTGCCACGGGCTGCGGGCTCAATAGCGGCGCATCAGACCGACGACTATGCCCTGGACCCGGAGCTCGCGCGCCGGAACCCAGATCGGCTCCATGTGTGCGGCCGAGGGCTGCAAACGAACCTGCTCGCCCTCAGGGAAGTAGCGCTTGAGGGTCGCTTCGTTGCCGACCAGCGCCACGATCATCTCGCCGACAGAGGCCTCGGAACGCTGCTGTACGACTACGAAGTCGCCGTCGTGGATGCCCTCGTCGATCATCGAGTCGCCGGCGACGCGAAGCACGAAGTGGCGTTCGGACGAGCCATTGAGCAGTTGCCGCGGCACCTGCACGCGCTCGTTGCCCGAGACCGCTTCGATTGGGCGCCCGGCGGCAATGAGACCGAACAACGGCAGCTCGGGCGTCTCTTCTTCTTCGAGCCAGCGTACGGCGCGGGTGGAGAGCACGAGGCCACGCTTCTGGTGCTCGAAGCGGTGCACGAAGCCTTTGCGCTCGAGGAGCTTGAGGTGTTTGTGGGCCGTACCGTAGGAGGCGAAGCCGAAGTGCTCGCAGATCTCGCGATGGGTCGGGGAGACGCCCTCGCGGCGGTGGAACTCGGCGAGGAACTCGAGGATCTCCTTCTGGCGTCGGGTGAGGAAGTTGTCCATGAGCTCGAACGATAGGCGAAAACGAGACGTAAGGCAAATCGCCTGTTCAAGAGACCTTCGCCGTACGGCGACGGCGTAGTGCCCAATAGCGAGCCCTGGCGCGTTTCGCACGTCGAGACGCGCTGTGTTCACGGCGAGATCGAGAGCGCGGCACCTGGGCAAGGCTACCTTGACTTGCCGAGAGCGCTTACATAGCTTGAGGCCTCGACTGTTCGTGAGGAGGTTCGAGACCATGCCAGACTCTGCTTCAGCTCCGAGAACTCGAGGGGGCACTCAGGCGGCCACCCGGGAGCAGACCACCACCATCGGACCCTCGACTTTCGTCAAGGGCCGGATCGAGGGCAGTGACGATCTCCTCGTGCAGGGACGCCTCGAGGGCAAGGTCAAGCTGCCCAAGAGCCTCGTCATCATCGCTTCCGGCGGTCGTGTCAAGGCCGACATCATGGCGAGCTCGATCCAGATCGAGGGTCACGTCCATGGCAAACTAGAGGGCGCCAAGGAAGTTGTCGTCCGGGCGGGCGGACGGGTCGAGGGCGACATCCTCGCGCCCCGAGTCAGCCTCGACTCCGGGGCGCAGTTTCGCGGCTCTATCGACATGGGAGATGACTCGACGCCGGAGAAGCCCTCCTAGCGTGCCGCCGGAGGATCCTGACCGGAAGATGCCCATTTCATCGACAAACGACGCCGGCGCTGACGATATCCACACGTCGCTGGGCCTCAAGGAACTGCTGCGGGGACTGCCGCCGGATCGCCGGCACTCGGTTCTCGACCTCGGCCCGGCGAGCAACGGCAACGTCCGCTTCTTCTCGGGCCATTGGTGCCGGCTCTACATCGCCGACCTCTTCCGTACGCTGCGTCAACGCGGACTACCGCCGGACCAGTCTGAGTCCTTCGACCGTGAGCTCGAGGCGACCCTGCCGAACGGCTGCTTCGATCTGATCCTCTGCTGGGACCTCCTCGACTACTTGTCGAGCTCCCAGATGAAGATTCTGGGGAGCCAGTTAGCCAAGAGGAGCCGGCCCGGAAGCCGGATGTTCGCGCTCATCGCTCCGCATGGCCACATTCCGGACTCACCGCAGAGCTTCGAGATCCTCTCCGCCGAGTCGGTCCGCTACACCAACAACGCGGCCGGCCGCCGGCCGGCGCCGGGCTATCGCGAGCCCGAGCTCAATCGCTGGATCTCGCCCTTCGCCGTCGAGAGCTGCTACCTGCTGCGCCACGGTATCCAGGAGTACATCCTGGTCAACCGCGCTGCCCTCGGGCGCTAGCGCCTTAACCGACGCCTGTGCGACGATGGTCGGCTCTCATGACCGACTACTTGCCCACTTTTCCGATCGAGAGGCACCGGCTAGCCAACGGCTTGGACGTCGTGCTCCAGCCCGACTCGCACCTGCCCCTCGTAGCGGTCAATCTCTGGTACCACGTCGGCTCCAAGAACGAGCGCCCCGGAAAGACCGGGTTCGCCCACCTCTTTGAGCACATGCTCTTTCAGGGCAGCGTCAACGTCGGCACCAACGATCACTTCGCCCTCCTGCAGAAGATCGGCGGAGTGGCCAACGGCTCGACCTCGTACGACCGGACCAACTACTACGAGACGGTCCCATCGCACCAGCTCGAGCTGGCGCTGTGGCTCGAATCCGACCGTATGGGCTTCCTGCTGCCGGCGATGACCCAGGAGAAACTCGACAATCAGCGCGAGGTGGTGATGAACGAGCGCCGGCAGAGGGTCGACAACCAGCCTTACGGAAGGGCGTTCGAGAAACTCAACCAGCTGGTCTTCCCGGCCGACCATCCCTACAGCTGGCCGGTCATCGGCTACATGGACGACATCGAGGCCGCCCGGCTCGAGGACGTGCAACACTTCTTCGAGACCTACTACCGGCCGAACAACGCCGTGCTGACGCTAGCCGGTGACTGCCGCCCGGAGCGTGCCCTCGCCATGGTCGAGGACTACTTCGGGGAGCTGCCCGGCGCCCCCCCTCCACCCGCTGTCGCCGCCTCCTGTGAGCCGACGAGCGGCGAGCAGCGAGCCGTGCTGGAGGACGAGGTCCAGCTGGCCAGGCTCTACATTGCCTACCGGATCCCGGCCTTCGGCTCTCGCGGCTGGCTTCTGGCCGACCTGCTGGCGTCGGCGCTCACCCGCGGCAAGTCGAGCCCGATGTACCGCGACCTCGTCCAGCGCCGGCAGCTCGCCCAGGACGTCAGTGCCGCCGTCTTGCCGACCGAGCTCGAGTCGACTTTCATCGTGATCACCACCGCGCGGCCCGAGACCAGCCCGGATCAGCTGCTGGCGGCGGTCGACGAGCATCTCGAGCGCGCCGCCCACGAGGTTCTGCCGAGTCACGCCTTCGAGCGCTGTCGCAATGGGCTCGTCACCTCGTACATCGAGCAGCTCCAGAGCCTCGACCTGAGGGCAGACTTGCTGTCGCAGAGCGCCACATTTCTCGGTGATCCAGCCCGTTACCTCGATCGGCTCGCCGCCTATCAAGAAGCCACGCCGAGGGAGGTGCGCGAGTTCGCCGAGAGCTCGATCGCGCCTCCCCACCGGGTAGTCGTCACGGTCGTGCCTGGCGAGGCCGCGGCGTGAAAATCGATCGTTCCCGGCCACCGGCGCCGGGCGCCGCAGCCCCGTTCACTTTCCCCGTCTGGGAGCGACATCGCCTGGCCAACGGCGTGCAGTTGATGATGCTCCCCGAGACCCGAATCCCGCTGGCACACGTCGAGATCCTGCTCGCCTCTGGCGCTGAAGCCGACCCTCTCGAGCATCGCGGCCTCACCCCCCTGGCCTCCGGGCTCCTCGACGAGGGCACACAGCGGCACGGCTCGATCGAGATCGCCGACACCGTGGAGCTGCTGGGCGCCTCGCTCTTCACCTCGGGCGACTGGGACGGCGTCTACGTCGGCACTTCGTCGCTCTCGCGCCACAGCGAGGAGCTCTTTCGGTTGATCGCCGAAATCGTGCGCACACCGAGCTTCCCTCCGGTCGAGCTCGAACGGTTGCGCCGTATGGGACTGGCGGACCTGGCCAACCGCGCCAGCCAGCCCGGATTCGTCGCCGGCCGCCACGTCCTCAACATGGTCTACGGCCGGGAGCACCCGTACGGAGAGAGCCTGGCAGGAACGGCGGAGGGCCTGAGCGCGATCGAGCGCAACGACGTCCGGGCCTGGCATCGCCAGCGCGCGCGGCCAGCAGAGACGACCATTGTTGCCGTCGGCGACGTCACTGCCGAGCAGATCGGCAAGCTGGCCGAAGAGCACTTCGGCGATTGGGCCGCCCGCGAGTCGCACGAGCCCCGTCGCGCGCCTGCGCCGGCGGCTCGAGTGGGGCGACGTGTCCGCGTCATCGATCGCCCTAACGCGACCCAGACCGAGCTGCGAGTGGCCCGCGTGGGGCTGCCTCGCGACTCGCCTTCCTTCCTCGCCGCTCGCCTGCTCAACCTCGTGCTCGGCGGCAAGTTCACCAGCCGGCTCAACCTCAACCTGCGCGAGAGCCGAGCGATTACCTACGGGGTCCACAGCCGGTTGAGCGGTCGCCGCGGGCCCGGTCCCTTCACCGTCAGCTGTGCCGTCGACTCGGAGGCGGCCGGGATAGCGGTGGGAGAGATCATCGGTGAAATCGATCGCCTGGCCGCAGAGCCTGGGCCCACCGGCGAGATAGCCGATGCGAAGAACTATCTCCTCGGCACCCTCCCCTACCGGATCCAGACCCTAGAGGGCCGGGTCGACCATCTGGCCGAGATCGCCCTCTACTCCTTGGCGGACGACTTCTTTCGAACCCTGCCCGCAGCCGTCGAGGCGGTGTCGACCGAAGAGCTCGAGTCGTGCGCCGGCAACCTCTTGCGAACCGACGATCTGGCGATCGCCGCGGTCGGCCCGGCGGCGGTCGTCCAACCCCAACTGGAGGCCTTCGGCGAGCTCGAGGTCATCGTGGAGAACGGTCCTCCAGACCTCTCCTGAGCCCTGTCCGGCCGCCCGTCGAGAGCGGCTAGACTTGGTATAGTCCGTGCTCCTGAAACCGACTCGAGGAAGACGTTGAATGCAAGTGGATAGCTCTGACAAGATCCGCAATCTGGCGATTGCGGGCCACAGCGGCACCGGCAAGACAACCCTCGCCAGCGCGCTCTTGTACACCTCCGGCGTAGTCAACCGGCTCACCAAGACCGAGGACGGCGGCACCACGACTGACTTCGACGAGGAAGAGATCCACCGCGGCATTTCGATCGGCGTGGCGCCCTGCGCCGTGCCCTGGAATCAGCACAAGCTCAATCTCCTCGACTGTCCGGGCTATGCCATGTTCTTGACCGATACCGAGGCGGCGATCCGAGCGACGGACGCCATGCTGCTGTGCGTCGACGGCGCCTCCGGCGTCGAGGTCGTCACCGAAAAGGTCTGGGACTACGCCGCCGAGATCGCCCAGCCGGTTCTGATCAACCTCACCAAGATGGACCGCGAGCGCGCAACTCTCGACGGTGCCCTGGCGAGCCTGCAGGAGCGCTTCGGCCGCGAGGTGATGCCGATTCAGTTGCCCATCGGCAGCGAGCACGATTTCTCGGGCGTCATCGACTTGGTTAGCGGCAAAGCGTACAACTACGACCTGGACGGCGCCGGTAAGGCCGGTCCCACCGACGTCCCGGAGGAGATGGCGGATGAGGTCGAGGAGTGGCGCAACAAGCTCATCGAGATGGTGGCGGAGTCGAGCGAAGAGCTGCTCGAGAAGTACTTCGAAGAAGGCGATCTGTCACAGGAGGACCTCATCTCGGGCCTGCGCCGTGCCATCCGCCGCCGCCGGCTCTTCCCCGTGACCCTCTCCTCCCTGGCCCACGGGAGGGGTAACTCGGCCCTGCTGGACGCCATCGTCGACCTCATGCCGACGCCGCTCGAGCGCGCGCCCTTCCCGGCGACGAATATCGGGGGCGAGGACCTCGAGATCGAGCCCGATGCGAACGGCCCGATGGCGGCGCTCGTGTTCAAGACCCTCAGTGATCCGTTCGCCGGCAAGATCACCCTGCTCCGCGTGGTCAGCGGCGAGATCGCCGGCGACGCGACGACATGGAACACGCGCGCCGAGCAGAGCGAGAGGCTGGGCGGGGTCCACGTCATGCAGGGCAAGACCGGTAGCACGATCCCCAAGCTCGTGACCGGCGACATCGGCGGTGTGTCGAAGCTCAAGCACGCCCAGACCGGGGATACCCTCTGCGACAAGAACCGGCCCATCCACCTCGGCTGGATCCACGTCGCCGAGCCCGCCATTACCTTCGCCATCGAGCCCAAGTCGAAGGGCGACGAGGAGAAGATCGGCGATGCCCTCCACCGCCTGCAGGAGGAGGACCTCGCACTGAAGGCGGGCCGCGACCCCGAGACCGGCGAGTTCCTGCTCTCCGGCCAGGGCCAGCTGCATGTCGAGATCACGGTTGCCAAGCTCCACAACCGCTTCCATGTCGACGTCGTGCTGCATCCACCGCGGATCCCCTACCGCGAGACCATTCGCCGAAAGGCGAACGGCCACGGGCGGCACAAGAAGCAAAGCGGCGGCCGCGGCCAGTTCGCCGACTGCAAGATCACGGTCGAGCCGCTGGCCCACGGCGAGGACTTCGAGTTTGTGGACGAGATCTTCGGCGGCTCGATTCCGCAAAGCTACCGGCCGGCGGTCGAGAAGGGCATCCAAGAAGCGCGCGCGCGCGGCTTCCTGGCCGGATACAAGATGGTCGACTTCAAGGTCCGGCTGACCGACGGGAAGTACCATGACGTCGATTCCTCCGAGCTGGCCTTCAAAATCGCCGGGTCGTTGGCCTTCAAGGACGCCGTGGCGAAGGCCGCGCCGACCCTCATGGAGCCAATGATGAAGATAGAGGTGACGGTCGATGAGGAGGTGATGGGCGACATCATGAGCGACCTCTCACAGCGCCGCGGCCGACCTCAGGGCGTCGAAGCCAACGGCAGCACGCAGACGGTCACCGCCATCGTGCCGATGGCCGAGATGCTCTCCTACGCGCCGGCGCTCAACTCGATCACCCAGGGCAAGGGCAGCTTCCACATGGAGTTCTCGAGCTACGAGGAGATGCCCGCCAACGTCGCGCAGAAGGTGGTCGAAGCGGCGAACCGGAAGAAGGAAGAGGATTAGTCGGGACTACTCACCATGGTCGTCCTTCTCTCCACTCGTGTTGCCGGCTCGGGCCGAGCGAGCGAGACCGAGAAGACTGGCCGCACGCCGGGGAGTGCGCTCGAGCTGCTGGTGGAACACGGCTGCCGCCTCCTGGTGGTGCCCGAGGCCTAGGAGCACCTCGCCCAGAAGCTCGAGGCTCGGCTTGACGATCCGGGGCGGACCGAACATGTAGGGCAGCTCGGCCTCGGCCGCCACCGCCTCTTCGAGCCTGGCGACGGCGCCTCCAGGATTACCTGGCAGGAGACTCAACCCCTCGAGCTCCAGAGCCAGAATCGACGCCACCCGGCCGAAGCTCACGCCGCCGTGTCCGCCCGCGCTCGAGATTGATCCGAGCTCCTCGACGGCTCGGCGCAGCGCCTCACCGTCGCCACGATGATGGGCTGCCAGCCCGCCGACGAAGATGGCGTTGTGGAGGCCCTCCTCGGGACTCGTTGCCGTAACGGTCAGCGGCTCATCCCAGGCCCTAGCGTCGATCACGAAGCCCGCATCCATCGTCGAGCGGTGCCAGCGCACGCGACTGTCGTCAGGCTCGGTGTCGCTGGCGCGGCACGCTTCCAGCACCTCGCGCGCCTCGGCGTGGCGACCCTGTTGCAGCAAGGCGTACTGGAGCCAAAAGGGATAATGACCGCACAGACGTGGCGGCTGCCCTCGTCCCGCGAAGCCCTCGTTTTGTACCCGGCTGGCAACGGTATTGGCGTCGACGGCGTCCTGCCAGAGACCGAGGGCGACGAAGATGTGGGAGGTCATGTGCTGGGCGTGAGCGGCGGCCGGGGCGATCTTGGCGTAGGCACTTGCCATCGGCAGGCCGAGCGGGGCGTGAATCGGGTCATCGTAGGAATGGATGAGGTAGTGCGCCGCGCCGGGGTGCTGCTTGTTATGGTCCCACACCGTGTCGGCGACGGCGGCGGCGCGCATGTAGGTGGCGAAATCACGCCCGTCGTGGGCCGAGCCCAAAATGGCCAGTGAGTAGAAGGCCGTTGCCTCGTCGTCGTCCGGATAGGTCTGGTGCAGCCGCCGCATGGCGTCCAGGTAGAGACCGTCGCGCTCCTCCTTGGGAAGCTCGGAGGTGGAGTGCGTCGTCCCGTACAGGATTTCGACGGCATCGAGGTAGGCCGCCTCGCGCTCAGTCCCGGCCTTGTGCCGGCGCCTCTCGGGTGAGGGCGCCAGTTTGCCAAGGGCTCGCCGTCCTGCTTCGGAGTCCTGCTGCATCCAGAGCGGATGGTTGTAGGTCATCGCCTCGCCCCAGTAGGCAAGCGCGAAGCTGGGATCGATCCGCTGAGCTCGAGAGAAGGAGCCGGCAGCCTCCTCGTACTCGAAGTTGTGCAGGTAGAGCACGCCCTCGATGAAGTCCTCTTGGGCAGCGGCAGCCCCGGAGTTTGGAAACGAGATCTCGCCCAGGAGTTGCCCGGGAACTGGCGCAGTATGCAGAGCGATCAAAAGGAAAAAGACTCCAGGTGGGGCCAAGCGGTTCCGACCGGTAGGGGTTGTGCGTTCCATAGTCGCGCCTCCTCGGGTTTGGTGTACCGAGTCTACCTCCCTACTCGCCCTCGGGTCTCCTCCGTCGCAGACGGCCTAGCAGCCCGTGGCAGAAGGAGGATACGGCAACAAGAAAACGCCCGGCACAAAGGCCGGGCGTCGGTGGGTGTCTCGGTTGCTATGAGACTCAGTCGTCGGATTTCTCGACCAGCTCGAGGATCGCCATCTCGGCACCGTCGCCCTTGCGATGGCCGAGCTTGATGATCCGGGTGTAGCCGCCCGGGCGCTCGGCGAATCGCGGCGAGATGGTGTCGAAGAGCCGCTTCACGTCGGAGCGATCAGGCAGCCAGCGGCGGACCCTGCGGCGGGCGTGCACGGTATCCTTCTTGCCCTGGGTGATCATCTTCTCGGCGATCGGCCTCAGTGCCTTGGCCTTGGTCAGCGTGGTACGGATGCTCTCGTGTTGCACCAGCGATGCTAGCTGGTTGCGAAACATGGCCGTCCGGTGAGCCGTCGTGCGACCCAGTTTGTGGCCGCGAACGTTGTGACGCATGATCTCCTTCTCCTAGGCGGAAACGCCGTTCTCCACTACCTCGGGCACGTCCATGCCGAGGCGAAGTCCGTGGTGCTCGAGCACTTCCAGCACCTCGTCCAGGGAACGCTGGCCGAAGTTCTTGGTCTCAAGCATCTCCTTCTCGCTGCGCCGAACGAGATCGCGGAGAGTGTTGATCCGGGCGTTTTTTAGACAGTTGGCGGCGCGCGCAGTCAGGTCGAGCTCGTCGATGGTCTTCGCCAACAGGCTGTCGATTCCCGACGGCTCGACCGGAGCCTCGACCGGCTCCTCGGCAGCGGCCTCCTCGGACTCGATGAAGATCGTCAGGTGGTCCTTGAGCAGGGTCGAAGCCAGCGACAGCGCCTCCTCGGGAGCCATGGTGCCGTTGGTCCAGATCTCGAGAACCAGCCGTTCGTAGTCCGTGGCGCGGCCGACTCTCGCGGCCTCGACGCTGTAGTTGACTCGGCGTACAGGCGAGTGCGAGGAGTCGAGTGGAATCCACCCGATGCCCATGCTCTCGTCGAAGTTCTGCTCGGCACTGACGTAGCCGCGGCCGTTGCGCACTTGGGCTGCCAGCTTGAGGTGGCCCTCCTCGTTGATCGTCGCGATCGGAGCGTCGAGATCACAGACCTCGACCTGCGAATCACCGACTAGCTGTCCTGCGGTCACCTCTTTCGGTCCCTCGATGTCGAGGCTCACGATCTTGGCCTCATCCGAGTGCAAGCGGATCGGTATCTGCTTGAGGTTGAGGGTGAGCTCGGTCATGTCCTGGACGACGCCCGGGATCGAGGAGAACTCGTGCAGCACGCCCTCTAGCTGGACGGCAGTGATCGCCGCGCCTTCGATCGACGACAGCAGGCAGCGCCGTAAGGCGTTACCGACGGTCGTCGCGAAACCACGTTCAAACGGCTGAGCCGAAAAGAGCCCGTAGGTCGCGGACAACGTCTCGTGGTCTACTTCCACGCGCTGGGGGCGCTGAAATCCCTTCCATAACATCGTTCACTACTCCTTGTCGATTGCCGAGCTCGATGGCTCCGCATATGCCACCGATTGGGGCGTCAACGGCTGTAGAGCTCTACGATCAGCTGCTCCTCGACGGGCAGCTTGATGTCCTCTCGGGTCGGCAAGGCGTTGACCTTGCCAGCGAAGTTGTCGATGTCGAGATCCAACCAATCAGGAATACCACGGCCCCTGGCGGACTCGATACTGGCGCGAATGAAATCGTTCTGGCGACTCTTCTCACGGACCACGATATCCTGCCCCACCCTCAACTGGTAGGAAGGAATCGTGGTCTTGCGGCCGTCGACCTGGATGTGGCCGTGCCGAACCAGCTGGCGGGCCTGCGAGCGGGACGAGGCGAAACCCAGGTTGAAGACGACGCTGTCGAGCCGGCGCTCGAGCGTCACGAGCAGGTTCTCACCCGTGACCCCGCGCTTTCTGGCAGCGTCCTTGAAGTAGGTGCGGAATTGCTTCTCGAGCACACCGTATATGCGCTTGACCTTCTGCTTCTCACGTAGCTGAGGGCCGTAGCCCTGGGGCCGGCGGCCGCGACGCTGGCCGTGCTGACCCGGCGGGTAGGCCCGGCGCTCGATCGCGCACTTCTCCTTGAAACAGCGGTCGCCCTTGAGGAAGAGCTTCATTCGCTCGCGTCGGCAAAGCCGGCAAACAGGTCCTGTGTAACGTGCCATTTGGTCTTCTCCTCTACGTCCTCACCAGGACCTACACGCGCCGCCGCTTGGGTGGCCGGCAACCGTTGTGGGGGATTGGCGTCACGTCGCGAATCGACTTGACCCGCATGCCGCTGGCCGCCAGCGCTCGGACCGCCGACTCCCGACCGCCTCCGGGCCCGGTGATCTGGACGTCGACCGTCCGCATCCCGAGGTCGCGCGCCGTCTGAGCGGCGTTCTGAGCCGCGACCTGCGCCGCGAAGGGCGTGCCCTTGCGCGACCCCTTGAAGCCAATCTTGCCCGCCGACGACCAGGCCACGACATTGCCCTCGGGGTCCGCGATCGTGATCAGCGTATTGTTGAACGTCGCCTTGATATGCGCTACGCCATGTGGCACGAGGCGCTTCTCCTTCTTGCGACGGTCCTTCTTTCCACTCTTTGCTTTCGCCATGACTCAGCTCCTACTTCGAAACCTTCTTCTTGCCCGCGACAGCCGTCCGACGAGGACCCTTGCGGCTGCGTGCGTTGGTGTGCGTGCGCTGACCGCGCACGGGTAGCCCACGACGATGACGAACACCTCGGTAGCTGCCGATCTCTATCAACCGCTTGATGTTCTCGGCTACAACCCGACGTAGATCACCTTCGACGGCTCCCTGCTCCTGGATGACTTCGCGGATCTTGCGTGCCTCATCCTCGGTGAGATCCTTGACCTTGGTGACCTCGTCGACGCCGACCTTGGCCAGGATCGACTTCGACCGGGTACGACCGATGCCGTAGATGTAGGTCAAAGCGACCCAGACTTGTTTGGCTGGCGGTAGATCGACTCCTGCTATGCGTGCCATCTTTCGACTACCCCTGACGCTGCTTATGCTTCGGGTTTTCACAGATCACTCTCACCACCCCATGGCGGCGGATGATCTTGCACTTCGTACACATCTTCTTCACGGAGGATCGCACTTTCATCAGCGTTCTCCCTAACCTTTCAACCGGTAGACGATGCGACCGCGATTGAGATCGTACGGCGACAACTCGACCCTCACTTTGTCGCCGGGCAGGATCCGGATGAAAAACCTCCGCATCTTGCCCGAGACATGGGCGAGCACCCTGTGTCCGTTCTCGAGCTCCACAGTAAACATCGCGTTGGGCAATGGCTCGACGACTGTCGCTTCGACTTCGATTGCATCTTCTTTAGACAAACCAACTAACCTCTTTCATTCTCACGCCGCAACGGAAAACTCGGGTCTTCCGAGAACCCGCGGGCCGTCCTGTGTCACCGCCACCGAGAACTCGAAGTGAGCGGAGAGTGATCCATCAGCAGTTCTTGCTGTCCAACCATCGGCATCCGTCTTCATCCCAGGACTTCCGGCGTTGACCATCGGCTCGATCGCCAGCACCAAGCCAGGCTCGAGTCGCGGCCCGCGGCCGGCCTTGCCGAAGTTCGGCACTTGCGGGTCCTCGTGCAACGCGGACCCGATGCCGTGACCGACGAACTCGCGCACGACCGTGAAACCGGCCTGCTCGACTTCGGCCTGAACCGCATGGCCGATGTCTGAGAGCCACCCGCCGCTCCGCACCTGACGCACGGCCAGATGCAGCGACCGCTCGGTTACCTCCATCAACCGGCGCGCATCCTCGGCTACTCGCCCGACAGCGAACGTCCGCGCGGCGTCGCCGTAGTATCCCTTGTAGAGCACCCCGCAATCTACGCCGACGATGTCGCCCTCGACCAGGGCCCGGTCGTTGGGTATCCCGTGCACGATGACGTCGTTGATCGAAGTGCACAGAGTCGCCGGGAATCCGCGGTAGTTCAGGAAACCCGGCACCCCGCCTGAGCTGCGGATCAGACCCTCGGCCATGCGGTCGAGTTCGCGAGTCGTGACGCCGGGCTCCACGAGTTCAGCCACTGATTCGAGAACGCTGTGAACGATGGCGTTCGCTCGATCCATGATGTCGATCTCGCCCAGTGCCTTGAGGACCATCAGGCGGCCTCCTCGAGACTGGCCTGGATCGCTGCTGCCACGGCACCGATACTCTGGTCGCCATCGATCGTACGCAGCAGACCGCGCTCGCGATAGAGATCGACCAAGGGAGCGGTGTTCTCTTCGTAGATTCGGAGCCGCTTCATGATCACTTCTTTGGTGTCGTCGGCACGTTGGCGCGCGAGGGCTCGGCGCACGAGCTCCGTCTCCGGCACTTCGACTTGGACCACCGCGTCCAGGGAATAGCCGGCCTCGCCCAGCATCGCCGCCAGGGTATCGAACTGGGCAACGGTCCGCGGATAGCCATCGAGGACAAATCCCCGTTGGGCGTCAGCGCGCGCCAAGCGCTCGCTCACGACGTCTGCCATGGTGGCATCATCGACCAGGTCTCCGGAGTTGAGGATGCTCTCGACCTGTTCGCCTAGCTCGCTGCCGGCGGCGACAGCCGCCCGTAACATCTCGCCAGTCGAGATCGCCAGAATCTCCAGGGCCTCGGCCAGCAGCGCAGCCTGGGTACCCTTGCCGCTTCCAGGCGCTCCCAGAAGCACGATCCGCTTAGCCACGTCGACCACGCACCCTCCCGCGTTTGAGCAGGCCGTCATAGTTGCGCATCACCAGTTGACTCTCGACCTGCTGGACGGTGTCCATGGCCACACCGACGACGATGAGCAACGATGTACCGCCGAAGTAGAAGTTGAT
>JAPUJD010000335.1 GCA_027296385.1 Acidobacteriota bacterium
GGGCAAGCTGCTGGCCGACCGGGTCCTCTCGCGCCTGCTCAAGGACGACTGGCCGCGGAGCCTCGAGGAGCTGGAGGAACGTAAGCGGCGCACCGGGTAGCACTCGTAGCGCAACCAACTCAGGTGTCGAATGGCGAATGAGCGGCGAGGCCTGAGCGGGGCTAGCCGGTGCGGAGGAAATGCCACCGCAGCTTGCCGGGCTCGCTCGCGAACACCACGGGTTCTATCTTGTCCGCGAAGCGCCGCAGGAGCGCAGCGGTCGATTCGCCCGCGGCGGCGGCTTCGAGGACGTCGGCGGCGTCGGAGCCGGCCTTGGTGATGTAGCTCTGCCACACCGCCTGGCGGATCGCCATGGTGGAGAGCGAGACGTTGGGCAGCGCCGCGACGCCCCGCCGGAGCAGCTCGAGCCGAGCGCGCAGCACGGCGACGTCCTCCATGGTCTCGCGCTGGTAGCCCGTGTAGGGCTTGGGGATCAGGATGTTGACCCCGAGGTGGATGTGACCGATGACGCCGGTCGGAGCGAGCTCCTCGAGCATGATCTCGCGGCAGCGCGCCGCCACCGAGAGGATCGCTTCGACGTCTTCCATGGTCTCCTCCGGTAGGCCGACGATGAAGTACAGCTTGAGGTTGGTGAGCCGGTGGCGAAAGATCAGGCGCACCTTGTCGTAGAGCACCGAGTTCGGGATCGGCTTGTTGAGCTTGACCCGCAGGGAATCGCTGCCGGTCTCGGGCGCCAGGGTAATCGAGCGGTCGCCGGAAGCCCGCAGGGCGCTGAGCACGCCAGGGGTCACCGCGGGAATGCGCACCGAGGAGACCGCGGTGCGAAACCCCATCGCGTTGGCCTCGAGCAGGATGTGCTCGATATCCGGGTGGTCGCCGACCGCGGTGGCGACAAAGCCGAGCTGATCGGTGACCGACCGCGCCCGCTCGATCGCTGCGAGGATGAACTCGGTCGGGTGCCAGCGAAACTGGCCCATGCCGAAGGTCGCCCAGCAGTAACGGCACTTCTCCGGGCAGCCGCGGGACATCTCGAGGAGGAACTTGTCCGCGAACTCAGTGTGCGGGGTGACGATCGCTGTCGTCGGCAGGTTGCCGGGCTGTCGCATCTGCTCGGCCGAGAGCTCGAGCTTCTTGAGCTTGGCGTCGAGCTGTCCCTCCTCCGGCCGGTGGTGGGCCGGCACGTAGAACCCCTCCACGCCGGCCAGGCGTTCGAGGACAGCCTCGTGGCTCTCCTCCTCGGAGAGCGCCGCCAAGAGCGGCGGCAGGATGTTCTCCGCTGCCCCGAGGGGGAAGACGTCGACGAACTCGGAGAGCGTCAGCGGATTGATCATGGCGCACGAGCCGCCGACGATGATCAGCGGGTCCCCTGCGCCGCGTTGCGAGCGCCGGAGCGGTACTCGGGCGCGCGTCAACATCTGCAGCAGGTTGACGTAGTCCTCCTCGAAGGAGATCGAAAACGCGATGGCACCGAAATTCGAGATCGCCGTGTCGCTCTCGACCGAGAGCGGGGGGCCGGTGCCGTCGGTGAAGAAGCGTTCGCAGGTCCACTCAGGCGTTCTCTGGATGAGCTCGTAGACCCGCTGGAAACCGAGGCTCGACATGCCGATGTGGTAGCTGTTGGCGTAGCCCAATGCCAGCGTGTAGCGGCCGTGGGCGGAGAACCGCTCGACCGGACGCTCGGCGGCGCGGATCGCCTGCCAGTCAGCATTAGGCGAACGACGCCCTGGCTTTTTCTTGCGCATCGAGGGAATTGTAACCCTGTGTGCAAGATCGCCGAGGCGATTGCCGTCTATGAGGGTATGAAACGACGATTGACCGCGTTGACCGTGACCCTCTTGACCCTATTGGCGGGTGGAGCCGATGCCGACTCGGGCTCCATTCTCATCCTCCGGGCCGAGCCCGATCCGGTCCATCGAGCTCGCATCGCGGCGTGGTGGGATCATTACCAGACGGCGCGCCCGGCGCTGGAACGCGTGGTCTGGGAGCTCCGGCGAGAGCGCGCCCGGTGGCGCGGCAGGGCGAAGCCCGAGGGTTGCCGCCGGGCCCAGCGGGCCCTGGCCGGCGTCGATCGCCGCGCCCTGCTGCGGCAGGGAGACTACGGGCTGGCCGTGATCATGGGCCGGGCCCTGGATGAGCTCGGTGGCGCGGCCGAGGCGTGCCTCGCGCGGCGCTATTTCGAGCTCGACTACCGGCTGCAAGTGGCGGAAGGCGCCCTGGCGAGCGCCCGCCAACGGGCGCTCGCCGAGTTGGAGCGCTAGGTTTGGCGCAGGCCAGCCCAGAAAAGACCGCGCCGAGGCGACCGTGACGTACGCACGCTGCTGGAGGCAGGAGTCGCGACTAGTGACTCGGTCCGAGCAGGCCGGCGGCGAGGCGCCAGGCGCCCGCCCAGCCGAGGGTCGACAGCGGCTGGCCGCCGGCCTGGATCGCCAGCAGCCGAGCGAACAGGTCCGGGTTGGCGGCCAGGAGCCTGAGCAGCCGCCGGCGCAGGCCGGGACGAGCCTCCGCCGCCAACAGCAGCTGGATGAAGAGATACGGCCGCGCCGTCAAGCGCCGGAGGCGCCGCGGATAGGGTCGTAGATCGTCGGCGGCCAGACACCGAGCGAGGAGAAGGGCCTGGTGGAACGAGAGGTCGAGACCCTCGCCTGTGATGGGGTCGCGGTAGCCGGCGGCGTCGCCGACCAGGACGACGCGGCCACGGTAGAGGCGACGAGGGCGCTGATCGAAAGGCCCGGCACCCTGGTCGCGAGTGGCGGCGGTCGCTCCGGAGAGCCGGCCCACGAGCGCCGGGAAGCGCTGTAGCAGGCGGTCGAAGTCGCTTGTGCCTCCGCCCCACAGCATCGCGACGCCGACCTCGTCGGCCGCCGAGCCCCAGACGTAGGCTTCACAACCGTCGGTCCAGTAGACCTCGACATCCTCACTCCAGGGTTTGCACCGATAGTGGCGACGAATGCCGAAGCGGCGGCGACTCCGGGAGCGGCCGGCGAGGCCGGACCAGCGCCGAATGCGCGAGTGGAGGCCGTCGGCGCCGACGAGCCAGCGACCGCGCAGCTCGCCCGAGTCGGTCGTAATGCAGCGGCCCTGGAGGGCACGCACCGGGGTGCGCCAGGCGAAGTCGACGCCGATTTCCGTGGCCCGTTCCACGAGCAGGGAGTGGAGGAGCGGCCGGCGCAGCCCCCGACCCCGAAGATGAGGGAAATCGGCCCGCACCGAAACCCCGTCGCCGACGTAGCGAATGCCGCGAAAGGGGTGCCCAAGGTCAGGCGGGAGCTCGACCCCGAGTCGTCCGAGGGCGGCCACGGCGCCGGGCATCAGACCCTCGCCACACGCCTTGTCGATCGGCGGTGCGGAACGGTCGACGACCAGCGCGCCGAGACCGAGTTGGCGCACCGCGATAGCCGTCGCCAGGCCGGCGGGTCCGCCGCCGACGATCAAGACGTCGCAGTCGCGGCGCCCCTTCATTCGGCGGTGCGCCGGGCCAGGGCCCAGCGCGAACGGGCCATCGCCCAAACGAGACGCCACCAAGTGACCCTGAGCGGCGGTTCCAGGGTTCCCGCGTGGTGCCGGGCCAGCGCCTCTTGGCGGCGGATCTTGCCGGAGGATGTCCGGGGCAGGGTGCCCGGGGCGAGCACGAAGACCTCTTCGACCCTCAGGCCGGCGGCGCTCAGCACCGCGCGGCGGCAATCGAGCGTGATCTCCTCGGCTGCTCGTGACGGCAAGCGCGTTTCGACGAACAAGATCAGAGCTTCGGTGGCCGCTCCAGAGCGGCGATAGCTGACGGCTGCGGCGCAACCCGTGCGCACGCCCGGCACGCCATCGATGGCGCGCTCGATGTCCTCCGGGGCGTGATTGCGCCCGTTGAGGATCAGCATGTCCTTGGCGCGGCCGGTGAGGTAGAGCTCGCCGTCGAAGAGGAAGCCCTCGTCCCCGGTATCGAACCAGCCGTCCACAAAGGCCGACCGGTCGGCTTCGGGCCACCCGAGTGTCCCGTGCGGCGGGCCGGGTAGCGAACTTCCCGCACGGGACACCAGATAGCCCTCCATCATCGATGGCCCGCGGACCCACAGGCGACCGATCTGGGCCTCGGCCAGACGCTGGCCGCCGTCGACGCCGTCCTCGCCTCGACGGATCTCGATCTCGAAGCCGGGCAGCGGCCGGCCGACCGATACCAGCTCGGTGCCCTGAGCGGCCGGTCGCGCCTGCCCTTTCTCCACCAGCTCCTCGGTGGCGAAGCGGTGGCTGGTGAAGGGCTGGTCGAGGTCGGAGAAGGTGACGGCGAGGCTCGCCTCCGAGAGCCCGTACACGGGGGATAGCGCCTCGGGCCGTAGACCCCAGCGGCCGAAGCGCCGGATGAAACGTCGCATGACGGTGGCGGAGACCGCTTCGGCGCCGTTCAAGGCTACCCGCCAGGCCGACAGATCCACCCCTTTCATTTCCTCGTCGCGAATCTTCTCGAGGCACAGGCCGTAGGCGAAATTGGGGGCCGGCGAGATCATGCCGCGGAAACGGGACAGGGTGCGCAGCCAGATGGCCGGGCGGGCGACGAAGAGCTCCGCTGGGATCAGGGTCAGCTCGGCGGCGACGTCTTGGGCCGGGAACACGCAGCCGATGAGCCCCATGTCGTGGTAGAGCGGCAACCAGGAGACGCCGCTCGCGCCGGGCAGATGGCCCCAGTGACGGTTGAGGATCTCGACCTGGGCGAGGATCGCCCGGTGGCTCAGGGCGACCGGTTTGGGCTCGACGGTAGTGCCGGAGGAGAACTGGACCAGCGCCAGATCGTCTTCGGCCGGACGCGCCACCGGCCCCTCGCTGTCTGCCGCGGCGGGCAGCCGAGTCAGGACTTCGAGCCGCAGGCCCCCGCGGCAGCGCCTGACGGTCTCGCCGAGCAGTCGGGCGACGAGAGGATCGGCGACCAGCAGGCAGGCGTCGACGGCGTCGAGCATCGCCGCGGTCCGGCGGTGGTATTCGTCGAGCCGTCCGAGACGAACGGGAGGATAGAGCGGCACCGGCACGGCGCCGGCGAAGAGGGCGCCGAGAAAGGCGTCGAAGAAGCCGATCGAGGTACGGAATATGATGCCGACGCGCATCCCCGGAGAGACCCCCCTGTCCGCCAGCCAGCGGCTGCTCGCCAGAGCGCGCTGATGGATCTCCCGCCAGTCGAGGAAGCTCTGGTTCTCCTGGCGGTCGATGAAACGCAGGCCGCCTGTGCCGCTCGCGGCGGCCCGTTCCAGCAAGTCGAGGAGCGTCGGGCCGGGCACGTCGCTAGGCCGTCTCACCGGCTTGCGTCAGTCGCCTTTCGATTGCCGTCAGCAAGTCCCCGACCGTCAGCAGTTCCGCTTCGTCTTCGGGCGCCAGCCGGATGCGCAGTCGATTCTCGATCTCGATGACGAGGGTGAGCGCGCTAAGTGAGTCCAGGCCCAGGTCTTCGACGAGATTCGACGTTTCGCTGATCGTGCCGCTCCAGTCCAGCGTGTCGGCAGCGATGGTCTGGATCTCGTCGAGGATCTGGGAGCGGGTGCGCACTTGGACGACTCGAGAGCTAGTGAAGGCATTATGGCACTGCCGTAACCCACGCGCGCGAGGCGGGTCCGAGGGGTGGGGTTGGTTCCGCCGGGTGTTTTGCGTACCATCGCCCGACTCGTAGACGCCGCCCATGAACGCGCTCAACAAATCCACCGTCAGCCTCCACCGAGGCGTGCTCCTCCCATGCCTGCTGCTCTTCGGCGCCATGTTCAACCTGACGCTGGTCGTGGCGGGTCTGAAGGAGCTCGTGCTGGACGAGCTTGGCGGCACGGTCAGAGATGCAACGCTGTTCTTTTCGATCGAGACCACTGCCTACATCCTCTTCGCGCCGCTGTGGGGCCTGCTGAGCGACCGGATCGGGCGCCGCAAGATCCTGATCGTGACCGGCTTCGCCTTGTCGGCACTGATCTACGGCCTGTACCAGTTTGTTCACTCGATCCCGTTG
>JAPUJD010000336.1 GCA_027296385.1 Acidobacteriota bacterium
CCCAACCTCCTCGTCACCACGGGTTTACACGACTCTCAAGTGCAGTACTGGGAGCCGGCCAAGTACGTCGCCCGGTTGCGCGCCACCAAGACCGACGACAACGTGCTGCTGCTCAAGACCAACATGGAAGCCGGCCATGGCGGAGCTACCGGACGGTTCAAGCAGCACCGCGAGACGGCGCTGACCTACGCCTTCCTGTTGGATCTGGCGGGGATCAGGGACTAGTAGGTTTCGCCCGCGCCTACCACTGCACGGCCAGGCCGAAGTTCAGCGCCGGGCCCGTCATGGTGATCCTCTGGTCGAGGGGAAGCCCGAGATCGTCGCCCTCGGCCTCGGCGTCGACCTGGCGATAGAGCACCTCGGCGGACCCTTTCCAGGTCTGGTTGATCTGGAACTCGAGGCCGACCTGGGCGTAGTAGCCGATCTCCGGGTCGATATCGACGCTGCGCGGTGCGCCGCCGGTGATGGTGGTTTCGACGTTGAAGTCGAAGACGATGTAGCTCAAGCCGGCGCCGATGTAGGGGGTGACGGTCTTGCCGCGACCGAAGTTGCGATTGATGCCGAAGTCGATCGGCACCGCCTCGATCTCGTACACCTCTGGAATCGGAGCGCTCACCAACTCTTCGTAGAGCGAGAAGCGAAGCTCGAACTCGACCGGACCGGACCCGAACTCGAGGTCGATGCCGATACCCTCGCCAGTGTCGGTATCGTCCGGCGAATAGGAAGACACGAAGAAGCCGATGCTGCTGGCCGCGGCGGGCCCTGCGCACAGGGCGAGAACGAGCATTCCGAGAATCCAGTTTTTCATCAGGCGCCTCCGTTGTCTGTCTACTTGTCCGACATTCGCGACGATTCTCAAGGAATCCTTGAAGGATTGCAACCCAAGGGTGCACAGACACAGCACTTTTCAAAGAGGCCAGAAACCATTGTATACAATGGGCGCCCATGCGAGCCTTCAGGATTAGCCGTCACGGAGGACCCGAGGTCCTCGAGTGGGTCGAGCTGCCGACGCCTGAACCGGCGCCCGAAGAGGTGTTGGTGCGCGTGCGCGCCTGTGCCCTCAACCGACTCGATCTCTGGGTCCGTAACGGCGTCCCGGGGCACGAGTTTCCGCTGCCGCTGATCCCCGGCAGCGAGATCGCCGGGGAGGTCGCCGCGGTCGGTGCGGTGGTGCGCGGCGTCGAGGTCGGAGCATCGGTGCTGCTCGCCCCGGGAGTGTCCTGCGGCCGGTGTGATCGTTGTCTCGGTGGCGAGGACATGCTCTGCCGGGAATTCGGGCTCCTGGGTGAAGACCGCGACGGCGGCTACGCCGAGGCCATCGTCGTGCCAGGGCGTAATGTGCTGGCGCTGCCGCGCGGTCTCTCGTTCGCCGAGGCCGCTGCCCTGCCCCTCGTCTTCCTCACCGCCTGGCACATGCTGCAGACGCGAGCGGTCTTGCGGCCGTTCGAGGACGTGCTCATCCACGCCGCCGGCTCGGGCGTGTCGAGCGCCGCCATCCAGATCGCCAAGCTGATCGGAGCCCGCCGTATCATCGTCACCGCCGGCAGCAAGGCTAAGCTCGTGCGAGCGCGCGAGTTGGGGGCGACGCACGCCATCAACTACCGCCAGGACGATTTCGTCACGGCGGTACGCGAGATCACCGGCAAGAAGGGCGTCGACGTGATCCTCGATCACGTCGGCGGAGAGACCTTCGAGCGCAGTCTCCGCGTTCTGGGCTGGGGCGGTCGATTGGTGTTCTGCGGCGCGACCACGGCGCCCGAGGCCACGGTCAACCTGAGGGTCCTGTTCTTCAAGAACCAGTCGCTCCTCGGCTCGACCATGGGCACGCTGGCCGAGCTTCGGCGGCTGCTAGAGTTCGTCGAGGCCGGATCGCTCGCGCCGGTCGTCGATCGCACCCTGCCGCTCGAACGCGCTGTCGAGGCCCAGAGGGCACTCGAGAACCGCGAGCAATTCGGCAAGATCGTCCTGACGATGGATTGAGGGGAGCACCGATGTCAGAGATTCAGCGGATCGCCGTCCTCGGCGCCGGCACGATGGGCCTGGGCATCGCTCACGTCGCCGCCCTCGCCGGCTACGACACGCACCTCTACGACGTCGTGCCGGAGGCCCTCGAGGGGGCCGAGCGCCGCATTCACGCCAACCTCGACAAGGGCGTGGAGCGCGGCAAAGTCGAGGCCGAGCAGGCGGCGGCGGCCAAGGAGCGGCTCCACCTCGCGCGCGAGCTCGCCCCTGCCGTCGAGGCGAGCGACCTGGTGATCGAGGCGGCGCCGGAGTCGATCGAGCTCAAGATCGAGATCTTCGGCCAAGTCGTCGCCGCCTGCCCCGAACACGCCATCCTCAGCTCGAACACCTCGAGCCTCTCGATCACCGAGATGGCCGCCGCCACCGACCGTCCGGAGCGCTTCGCCGGCATGCACTTCTTCAACCCGGTCCACATCATGCGCCTGATCGAGCTGGTGCGCGGCCTCGAAACCGCACCCGAGACCATCGCGACTCTGCAAGCCGTGGGCGAGCGCATGGGCAAAGAGGTGGTGACGGTCAACGAGTCGCCTGGTTTCGTCACCAGCCGCATCAACGTCCTGATCGGCAACGAGGCGTTCCGGATGCTCGAGGCCGGCGTCGCCAGTGCGGAAGACATCGACAAGGCCCTCAAGCTCGGTCTCAACCATCCGATGGGCCCCTTCGAGATGGCCGACCTGGTGGGCCTCGACGTCCGCCTGTCGATTCTCGAGTACCTGCACCAGACCCTGGGCGACACCTACCGACCGACCGGCCTCATGGAACGCTACGTGAAGGCCGGCCGGCTCGGGCGCAAGACCGGACGCGGGGTCTACCGCTACGACGAGAGCGGTCGCCGCATCAGCGAAGAGGGCGGATGAGCGATCTCGAGGATCGGGTCGCCCTGATCACCGGCTCGAGCTCAGGTCTCGGCCTGGCCGCAGCCGAGGCTCTGGCGCGGCGCGGTGCTCGCATCGCCCTGTCGAGTCGCGGCGGAGCCAAGCTCGAGGCGGCTCGCGAACGGCTGGCCGTCGGCGGCTCGGAGGTCATCGCGGTGCCGGCGGACGTCCGTCAACCGGAGGATCTCGAGGAGTTGGTCGACGAGGTCGAGGAAACACTCGGCCCGATCGACATCGTGGTACCCAACGGCGGCGGCCCCGTCGCCAAGCCGGCGCTCGAGCTCGACGAGGCCGACTGGCAGGCGGCTCTTCCCCTCACCCTGCTCTTCGTCCCCCGCCTCTGCCGGCTCATCGTCCCTGGCATGATCCGCCGCGGCTGGGGCCGCATCGTCGCCATCAACTCGGTCTCGGCGCGCCAACCGATCCCCAATCTGGCGCTGTCCAACGCCCTGCGACCCGCCGTGCTCGGCTACCTCAAGACCCTCGCTCTCGAGGTCGCCGCCGACGGCGTCACGGTCAACGCCGTCCTACCGGGCTACACGAGGACAGCACGCCAGATCGAGCTCGCCGAGATGCGGGCCGAACGGACCGGCATCGATCTCGAGGAGCTTCTCACCGCACCGGCCGCCGACACCGCGATTGGCCGTTTGGCAGAGCCCGAGGAGATCGGCAGCGTCGTCGGTTTTCTCTGCTCGCCCGAGGCCTCGTACATCACCGGTCAAGCGATCGCGGTCGAAGGCGGTTACCTCAAGGGCCTGTTCTAAGAGCTTTCCCGGTTAGGGGGCCCGAGCTCTCTCATCTGACTCTGCCCTCTCGCGCTCCCCGCGCCAGCCGCTCCACCAGCTCAGGCAGATCGTCGGCCTTCACCGAGCAGAAGGCGATTCTCACGTAGCTCGGTTGAATCGAGATGACACCGGTGTCGTGCCGCGCCAGCAGACGCTGGCGCAGGGCCTCGGGGTCGAGGCCGCTCGCCAACTCGAGAAGCGCGAAACACCCAGCGTTGAACGGCAGGGGTCGCATCAAACCCGAGTCGACACTCTGTAGCGCCTCGCGCAGCACAAGGTAGCGCCGCCCGAGCCGCCGCCTCACGGCTTCGACCTGCTCCTCGACGTCTGGCGCCATGAGCGCCTGATGCAGCAGCACCTGGCTGGTGGCCACCGGCGAACCGACGACCGCCCGCACCAGGCACTTGACCTTGCTCTCGAGGGCCTGAGCTATCTTGCTCGCGGGCTCAAACGGGAAGGTGAGAAAACCCACCCGGCCGCCGAAGAACGAGAACTCCTTGGTGCCACCGTCGATCTTGACCGGCACGAGCTGCGGGTGTCGCCCGATGAGATCCCAGAAGAGGGAGCGCGCCGGCGCCTCCGCCTCGTAGACCAGCCCGGCGTAGGCGTCGTCGCACAACACGACCAGAGGCCGGCGCTCGGCCTCGGCAAGGAGACCGGTCAGCAAAGCCGAGCGCTCGCTCGTGGTCGGCATGTAGCCGCCGGGATTCGATGGCAGGTTGAGGATGGCGACCGCGGGCGCACCCGCCGGCTCGCCGGCCAGGGCCTCGGGGATCGCCAACGGGTTGTAGGTCCCGTCACGGTATGCGGGGGCGGTCACGATCCTCGCCCCGGTGCGGACGCCGAAGGTCTGTCGGTAGTTGCCCCAAAACGGCGCCGGTACCACTATGGCTCGACCCTCGCCGCCGAAAAGGTCAGCCGCCAGGGCCAAGCCGTGGGTCAGGCCGACGGTCACGAGCGGCTGGCTCGAGGGCAGCGCTCGGTCGACCCCACGGCGCTGCCAGCGGCGCCAGGCAGCGCGAACCTCCAGGATCCCTTGCACGGGGCTATAGAGCAGCGCCCGGTCGCTGGCAGCTTGCTCGAGCGCCAGGGCCTCGGCTACCGCCGGCAACGCCAGGGGACGGCCGGCACCGTCGGTAATCTGGCCGATGGTGCCGTTGTAGCGCATGCCTCTGGCCTCGGCCGCCTGGAAGGGAATGTCGGGTGGAAAGGCCACCCGGCGCCCGAGCGGCGAAAGAGCTGCCCACAGCGCCGGGCTGGCGTCGGCGATGGGCTCTCGGAGTCGATCGAGCTCGGTCATGACGCCGCAGCCTAGCCCAAGCCAGAGCGAGTGTCAGCTGCGGGGTTAGGATCGACCCGTGCGCCACTCGACCTCCGCCGCCCTCGTCCTCGGCCTCACCCTCACGGCGGCCGGAGCTCTCGCCTGCGGCCGCGCTGCCCCACCCCCGCCACGCAATCTACTGCTGATCACCCTCGACACCTTGCGTGCCGATCACCTCGGGGCCTACGGCTATGACCGTCCCACCTCGCCGGCCCTCGACGCCTTCGCTGCGCGGTCGACGCTCTTCGAGGACGTCACCTGCAGCATGCCGACCACTTTGCCGTCGCACGCGACGATCTTCACTGGCCTGCGGCCGCTGCAGCACGGCATCCGCCGCAACGGCGAGCGGCCACCGCGTGATCTGCTCACCCTGTTCGACCTGCTCCGCGAGCGCGGCGCGGCCACCGCCGCAGTGATCGCGTCGCGCGTCCTCGGCAAGACCTACCTCGAAGGCATGGGGTTCGACGAAGTCGTCTTTCCGGGCTCCGAGCGGCAGTATCAAGTGCGGGCGCAGCACGTGACCACCCACGCGATCTCCTGGCTCGAACGCCCGCGCGAGGGCCCCTTCGCCCTCTGGCTGCACTACTACGACCCGCACGAGCCCTACACGCCGCCGCGGCGTCTGGCGCGGGCCTTCGACCGCGGCTACGCCGGTGAGCTGCCTGACACGCTCGACATCAAGACTCTCGTCGGTCTCAACGATCTGCCGCCAGGCGAACGACCGTCGCCGGCCGACCTGATCCACATCACGGATCTGTACGACGCTGAGATCGCCTACCTCGATGCGCACCTCGGTAGACTGTTCGATCGGCTCGAGACCCTCGGTCTGTTGGACGACACCCTCGTGGCCATCGTCGGCGACCACGGTCAGGCGTTGGGCGAGAGCTCGTTCTTCGGTCATGGCCTACGGCTGTTGGAGCCGGTGGTCAAGGTGCCGTTGATCCTCCGTCTGCCCGGCCAGACGGTGCCGCGCCGAGTCGCCGATCCGGTCGAGACCGTCGACCTCTTCCCCACGGTCGCCGAGCTCTTCGGCCTGCCGGCGCCCGCTGGCCTGCCGGGGCGAACGCTGACACCGGCGCTCGTGGGAGCGGCTCTCACCGCCCCGCGCTTCCGGATCATCGAGCGGCGGCGCTATCCCGATCAGCCGAAGGTCATCGGCGTGGCCCTGCACGGCGGTGACTGGAAGGCGGTCTACTACCACGACGAGGACGGCCGCGAGACGCGGTGGCTCGGACGCCGAACCGAGGGATTCGATACGGTGAATCTCTACGACCCGGCGAGCGACGAGGCGCGCTGGCTGGAGACGGCCCG
>JAPUJD010000337.1 GCA_027296385.1 Acidobacteriota bacterium
CCTCAGCCCGCCGTAGGGCAGGCGCCCGACCGTCTGGGTGAGCAACGGGACCAAGAGCCGCAGGGCGGCGGAGCGCACTCTACGCAGGCGATCGCGGCCCATCAACGATCGAAGGTGAAGGGCCGGAAGACGCTGTCCCAGTCGCCGCGGGCGCGCAGGATCGCCTCGATCATCTCGCGGACCGCGCCTTGGCCGCCGGCCGCCTCGAGCACCCGGTGGACCACCGTGCGCACCTCGAGCGCCGCGTCGGCCGGTGCGAAGGTCAGGCCGCAACGTGCCAGGGCCACCAGGTCCGGAAGGTCGTCGCCGATGAAGGCGATGTGGCGCGGCGCCACTTCATGCTGGTCGACGAAGGCCTGGAGCGCGGCGGCCTTGTCACGCGTGCCGCTCACGACCTCGTCGAGCCCGAGCTCCTGCGCCCGGTGATCGAGCGCCGCCGATGAGCGGCCCGACAGCACGCCGGTGCGGATGCCGGCCCGCTGGGCGAGCTTCAGACCCAGCCCGTCGCGCGCGTTGAAGCGCAGCAGGCCGTGGCCCCGGCGGTCGTAATAGAGCCCACCGTCGGTCAGCACGCCATCGACGTCGCACAGAATCCACTCGAGATCGGCGGCGCGCCGGGCGAACTCCCGCTGGGTGATGCCGGCCACGATTAGAAGAGCTCGAGTTGCCAGAGATCGTGCAGGTGCACGACGCCGAGCGCCACGCCGGCGTCGTCGCAGACGAAAAGCGAGGTTATGCGCCTCTCTTCCATCGTGTGCAGCGCCGCCGAGGCGAGCTCGTCGGGTCCGATCGTCTTGGGCTCGGGGTGCATGCACTCGCCCGAGGAGCGCTCGAGCAGGCGCACGTCGTCGGCCAGCAGCCGGCGCAGATCGCCGTCGGTGATGCAGCCCACCAGCTTGCCCGCCTCGTCGACCACGCCGGTGATGCCGAGCCGCTTGGCCGACATTTCGTAGATCGCCTGCGGCATCGGCGTCGTAGCCTCGACCTTCGGCAGGTCGTCGCCCTTGTGCATGAGCTCGCCGACCTTGAGCAGCTGCCGGCCGAGGCTGCCCCCCGGGTGCAGCACCTTGAAGTCCTCGGCCGAAAAGCCCTTGACCTCGAGCAGGGCCATGGCCAGAGCGTCGCCCAACGCCAGGGTGGCGGTGGTCGAGGCGGTCGGCGCCAGCTCCAGCGGACAGGCCTCGCGGTCGATCGCCGCCTTCAAGTGGATGTTGGCGAGCTTGGCGATGGTGCTGCTGGCACTACCGGTGATCGCCACCATGGGGACGCCCAGGCGCCGCAGGATCTCCGCCAGCCGCACCAGCTCCTCGGTCGATCCCGAGTAGGAGGCGGCGAGCACCACGTCATCCTTGGTCAGCATGCCGAGATCGCCGTGGATCGCATCTGCCGGGTGCAGGAAGAGCGCCGGCGTCCCGGTCGAGGCGAAAGTCGCTGCCACCTTGCGCAGCACGAGGCCGCTCTTGCCCATGCCGGTGCAGACCACGCGTCCGCCGCAGGCGGCGATGAGCTCCACTGCGCGATCGAACTCCTCATCCAGCTGGTCGATCAGCCCCTCGACCGCCGCTGCTTCGGTGGCCAAGACCTGGCGCGCGATGTCCCGAGCGCGGCTCAAGCGTTGGCCCCCGTCAGCGCCTTGCGCAGCGTGACCAGCTCCGCCAGCAGCTTCGCCGCGCGCTCCGGAGCGAGCTGGGTCGAGCTGTCGGAGAGCGCCTTGGCGGGCTCCGGATGAACCTCGACGTAGAGGCCGTCGGCACCCGCCGCCACTGCCGCCCGGGCCAGCGGTTCGGCGAATTGGCGCTGGCCGCCGGTCTGCCGGCCGCCGCCGGGCAGCTGCAGCGAGTGGGTGACGTCGTAGATCACTCGGATGCCGTGGCGTTGCATCATGGCGAAGCTGCGCATGTCGACGACCAGGTTGTTATAGCCAAAAGAGGCGCCGCGCTCGGTGACGCTGATTCTCTCGTTGCCGGTCGAGCGCGCCTTGTCGACTGCCCGCGCCATGTCGTCCGGGGCCATGAACTGGCCCTTCTTGATGTTCACCGGTCGGCCGGTGGCCGCCGCTGCCAGCACCAGGTCGGTCTGCCGGCACAGGAAGGCCGGTACTTGCAGCACATCGCAGACCTCGGCCGCGGCGTCGCACTGCTCCGGCGTGTGTACATCGGTCAGAAGCGGCAGTCCGGTGGCGGTCCGAACGGCGGCCAGGATCCGCAGCCCTTCCTCGAGACCCGGGCCGCGGTAGCTGTCGAGCGCGCTGCGGTTGGCCTTGTCGAACGAGGCCTTGAACACCAGCGCCAGGCCGAGACTCTCGGCGGTGTCGGCGAGAAAGCGCGCCACCTCCAGGGTCGTTTCTTCGGACTCGATCGAACAGGGTCCGGCGATGATCGGCAACGAGTCACCTCCCAGGATGACCCCAGGGGCGAGCTCGAAAGGAGCTGAGGTCACATCACCTCTCCAGCCGTCAGCATGGTTTCGCGCTCCCGCACCCGCTCAGGATCCTGCCGCCGCTGGTGCTCCTCGAGCGCCGCCGCGATGTAGGAGGAGAAGAGCGGGTGCGCCTCGGTGAGCTTCGACTTGTACTCGGGGTGGAACTGACAGCCGAGAAACCAGGGGTGGTCCGGCAGCTCGACCATCTCGACGAACTTGCCGTCCGGGCTCATGCCCGAGACCACCAGGCCGCCGCCGGTGAGATCGGACAGATACTTCTGATTGACCTCGTAGCGGTGGCGGTGGCGCTCGCTGATCTCGTCCTCGCCGTAGATTCCCCGCGCCAGAGTACCCTGGCGCAACTCGCACGGGTAGGCACCGAGGCGCATCGTGCCGCCCAGCTCCTCGACCCCGAGCAGATCGCGCAGCTTGTAGATCGCCGGATCCTTGGTGTCGGGGTCGAACTCCGCCGAGTTGGCGTTCTCGACCCCACAGACGTTGCGCAGAAACTCGATCACCATGCACTGCAGGCCGAGGCAGATGCCGAAGAACGGCACCTTGTGCTCGCGAGCGTAGTGGATCGCGCGGATCTTGCCTTCGGTGCCGCGCTTGCCGAATCCGATCGGCACCAGGAGCCCATCGACCTCGAAGACTTCGCGCGGCCAGCTCTCGGTCTCGAGCTGCTCGGCGCCGATGTAGACCAATTCGACCTCCGTGTCATTGACCACGCCGCCGTGCATCAGCGCTTCGTTGAGGCTCTTGTACGCGTCAGGCAGCTCGACGTACTTGCCGACGATACCGATGCGCACCTTCTCTTTCGGGTGCAGGATGCGGCTGACCAGATTCTCGAGCTGGCTCATGTCACGCGGGTAGTGGGGTAGGCCGAGCACGTCGAGCAGGATTTCGTCGAGGCCCTCCTGGGACAGAGCCAGCGGCACCTGGTAGATCGTGGCCACGTCGCGGGCCGCGATCACTTGCCGCGGCTCGAGGTTGCAAAAAAGTGCGATCTTCTTCTTCAGACCGTCCGACAGGGGCCGGTCGCAGCGGCACAGCAGCACGTCGGCGGCGATGCCGCTGGCCCGCAGCTCACGCACCGAGTGCTGGGTCGGCTTGGTCTTGAGCTCGTCCGCCGCCGCTATGTAGGGCACGAGGGTCAGGTGCATGTTGCAGGCGTTGTTCTTGCCCAGATCCAGGCGCAGCTGCCGAATAGCCTCGATGAAGGGCATCGCCTCGATGTCGCCGATCGTGCCGCCGATCTCGATGATCACCACGTCGACCGTGTCCTCGAAATGGCGCATCTTCTCCTTGATCTCGTCCGTGATGTGCGGGATGACCTGCACCGTCTTGCCGAGGTAGTCGCCGCGGCGCTCCTTGTTGATCACCGACTCGTAGATCTTGCCGGTGGTGAAGTTGTGGTTCTTGCTCATCACCGCATGGGTGAAGCGCTCGTAGTGCCCCAGGTCGAGGTCGGTCTCCGCCCCGTCGTCGGTGACGAACACCTCGCCGTGCTGATAAGGCGACATCGTGCCCGGATCGACGTTGACGTAAGGGTCGAACTTCATCAGCGTGACCGAGAAACCGCGGGCCTCGAGAATGGCGCCGACCGAGGCCGCCGCCACGCCCTTGCCGAGGGACGAGACCACGCCGCCGGTAATGAAGATGTACTTGGTTGCCATCGATTGTTCCCCTGTTGAAGTGCCCGGCCGCCCCGGGGCGGCGCCTGCCTGCCTGGGTCCCCTGTCGCCCTATGGGGCCAGCAGACGCTCGACTGCCTCCAGATCTTCCATTGTATCGACCCCGGGCCAGGCGCTCTCCACCTCCAGCACTTGGATCGGAATACCGTTCTCCAGCGCCCGCAACTGCTCGAGTGATTCCGCTCGCTCGAGCGGCGTCGCCGGCAGCGACGCGAGGTGCAACAGCGTGTCGCGCTGATAGCCGTAGATCCCGATGTGCCGCAGGGCCGGCGCCGGCGAGCTCGCGTCCCACGCATGCGGGATTGCCGCGCGACTGAAATAGAGCGCCCGTCCGGCCCGGTCAGTCACCACCTTGACGACATTCGGATTGGCCAGATCGTCACTGCTCGCCGGCGCGGCGAGTGTCGCCATCGGCTGGTCCGGCCGCGCTGCCAGATGCCGCGCCAGCCGCGAGATCGCCGCCGGCTCGATCAGCGGCTCGTCGCCCTGGATGTTCACCACGGCGGAAGCCGTCCAGTTGCGCGCCGCATGCGCGATGCGATCGGTGCCGCTGGCACATTGGGCCGGCGTCATCTCCACTTTGCCGCCGAACGACTCCACTGCCGCCGCCACCCGCTCGTCGTCCGTCAGCACCACCACCGAGTCCAGACCATCCGCCTGGAGAGCCCGTTCGTAGACGTGAGCCAGCATTGGCCGCCCAGCGAGCTGCAGCAACACCTTGCCCGGCAACCGCTTCGAAGCGAACCGGGCCGGAATCGCGCCGACCACCGAAGGCCCCGGAAGCGTCGAGCTCGGGGTCGACGAGTCCTCGAAAGGCGGTTCGGTAGGGGGCACGATTCAATCTACTAACCTACCGAGGACGAGTCAACCGGGATTCCCATAGAGAGTAGCGCCCTGGCTCCGTCCCGGGCGAGCGGCGTTGCCGAACACCCACGGTTACAGCCAGCGAAACG
>JAPUJD010000338.1 GCA_027296385.1 Acidobacteriota bacterium
CCGGTGTCGAGGATGTGCTGCAGGAGGTCGAGATACTGGCGCATGGGCTCGCGAGAGATCGTCTCATGCGCTCGGGAGCCGTGCAATACGCCGACCCGACAGCCGCTCACGGGGAAACCGCACCAGTTTGCTCCCCTTTTCGAGCAGTCAGTAGACTCCACCCAGAGTTTCGATCCGCCGGCCGCCCGGTGCGGCACGAGAAACGGATACGGGAGGAAAACCATGTCATATGTGATTGGTGAGGCCTGCCTCGGTGAGCGCTACGCAGACTGCGTAGAGGTCTGCCCCGTGGACTGCATCTACCCAGGCGAGTACAAGGGTGAGCAGTTCATGGTCATCGATCCGGACCTCTGTATCGACTGCTCGCTGTGCAAACCGGCGTGCCCCATCGATGCGATCTTCGAGACCGAAGAGGAGAGTCCGGACTGGGCGGTGATCAACGCCGACCTGTCGCCGGAGTGGGCCGACAACGAGACCGTCGAGGTGCGGCCACGCGACGATCCACCACGCAAGCCCGGCAACACGATCGTCAACCCCTAGTGTCCCGTGCGGCAAGAATCGAGCCGTTGGAGCAACGGCGTCGACGGCTCGTTGCTTTTCGGGGCCAGGGTTCACACCGAAGGCTCTACACCCGACGGTACGGCGATGCCGTACGAGCCGTCCGACAAGAGAGTCTCTCGGGAGGTAGTTTGATGAAGCAAGAGAACTGGATCGCATTCGCGCTCGCCGTGGCGCTCTGCAGTCCGCTCGGTGCCGGCGTGGTCTTCGAGATAGAGACCACGGACCACGAGCAGTCACCTCCGCGGGTGGAGAACATCCAGATTTCGGTCGAGGGCCGAAATCTGAAGATGGGCATCGCCGGTGGCAAGGGTGGTGGCCGAGGGGAGATGATCTTCCGCGGCGGTCGGCGCGAGATGGTCGTTGTCGATCACGAAAACAAGGCGTACTTCGTGATGGACGAGGAGACGATCAGGCAGATCGCCGGCCAGGTCAGCGGCGTGATGGCACAAATGCAGGAGGCGTTGAAAAACGTGCCCGAGGGCCAGCGCGCCATGGTCGAGAAAATGATGAAACAGGGGATGCCGAAGCAGGTTCAGGTCCCGAAGCGCCCGGTGGCGGAGGTACGCAAGACGGGAGATCGGGGGGAGGAGAACGGCTACCCCTGCGTGCGCTACGATGTCCTGGTCAATGGCACCAAGGTGCGCGATGTCTGGGTAACCGACTGGGGCAACATCGAAGGTGGTGACGAAGTGGCCGACGTCTTTCGCGAGATGGCCGATTTCTTCTCCGAGATGCTCGACGCGGTCGGCGAGATGGCGGGGGGATTCGGCGACATGGGAGCCGACACCGGAATCTTCAACGACCTCGAGGCGATCGGTGGATTTCCCGTGGTGACCAGAGAGTTCGGCGACGACGGCTCGCTCGAGGGCGAATCCAGACTCCGCTCGGCCAAGCGCCAGACTCTCGATCCGGCCGCGTTCGAGCCGCCGCCTGGCTACAATCGTCGGGAGATGTTCGGCGGCCGCTAGACCGGCCGCCGCGGCGGTCTATTTTGGAAAAGAGGAGCGACCATGAGCCAGGACCGGTCCGAGAAGTTGGAGATCTACTCTGCGGTCAGCGGAGAGATGGAGGTCGTCGATGCTGACCGGCGCTCTGACGATGAGTGGCGTCAGACCCTGTCGGAGGAGGAGTTCCGGGTGTTGCGCCGGAACGGAACCGAGCGCGCTTTCACCGGTCGCTACCTGGACAACAAGGAGGACGGCATTTTCCGTTGCGCCGGTTGCGGGATCGACCTCTTCAGCTCGGCGACCAAGTTCGACTCGGGGACCGGCTGGCCGAGCTTCTACGACTCGGTCTCGGAGGCCAACGTCGCCACCGCAGAGGACCGCAGTCTCTTCAGGCGGCGCACCGAGGTCCTCTGCCGGCGCTGCAACGGCCACCTCGGGCATGTCTTCTCGGACGGCCCGCGGCCGACGGGACAGCGATATTGCATCAACGGCGCCGCCCTCGAGTTCGTGCCGTCGGCCGAGGAAGAGGAGTAGGCCGGGCTCGGTTCTAGTGTACTACCGGCGGCCGACGCCTCGAACTACTCGACGCTGAGAGGAACCCGGACCTCGGTCGTGATCCACCGCCACGCCATTGAGGTGTCGCCGTCCTCGGTCTCGAACGAGATCGTGAACTGATCGACTTCTTCTTCTAGCGTTGTCGGCATGGCCGTGACGACCAGAATGTCGTTGTCGGCCGAGTAGGCGTTCTCGAATTCTCCGGTTTCCGGATTGCGGGCGAAAGTGCCGCTGAGGCCGAGTCTCGAGTTGAAGTGGATCAGCCACTTGTCGGCGCCCGGAGTGGAGAACACCGAATAGGTGCCGGCCGGGAGCTTCTGGTCGCCGAACATGACATCGGCCGTGAGGGTGATCTGCGTCGCCGCGTTGGCTCCCGTGCGCCAGAGCTCGCCATAGGGGACCAGCGCCCCGTCCTCTTTGGAGCCGAAGATGTTGTCGCGGTCGCGCTTGTAGGGCCGGCTGTAGGTGATGCTGATGTAAGCGCCGTCGATCGTGGTGCGGGCAAGAGCCATGGGGCTCGGGAGCCGCGAGGGGTGAAGGTCCTGGGCGCTCGCAATACCACCGAGGGTAGTGGCCAGCGCCAGGCAGAGCGCCACAGCGGAGATGACGGGGGTTGTGTGCACGGATGTTCCTCCTCGTTGGGTTGAGGCCGGATCCTACTAGAAAGACCTTTCTCGCTATGATGGGCGCTCGAGAAAGCGATGGGAAAACACGAGATCGCAGTGGTGACGGGAGCCAGCGCCGGAATCGGAGCAGCGACTGCCCGTGCCCTGGCCGAGGCCGGATACGGTGTGGTCCTGGGTGCCAGGCGGCTCGACCGGCTTCGCGCCCTGGCCGCGGAGATTGGCGGCCAGGCCTTCGAGCTCGACGTGACCGATGAGGCGAGCGTCGAGGCTTTTGCCGCGGCGGCTGGCGTAGTCCGGGTGGTGGTCAACAACGCCGGGCTCAGTCGAGGATTGGAGCCGGTCGCCGAGACCGACAGCGCGAGTTGGACGACGATGTACGAAACCAATGTCCTGGGAGCGATGCGAGTGGCGAGAGCCTTCATCCCGGGGCTGATCGAGTCGGGTGACGGCCATCTGGTCCATCTCGGCTCGATCGCAGGCTTCGAGGTCTACCCCGGCGGAGCCGGCTACACGGCGTCCAAGCACGCTTTGAGGGCGTTGACCAAGACGCTGCGCCTCGAGCTTCTCGGCCAGCCCGTCCGAGTGACCGAAATCTGCCCTGGCCTGGTCGAGACCGAGTTCTCGTTGGTGCGCTTCGATGGTGACGCAGAACGGGCGCGAGCGGTCTACGCCGGGCTACAACCTCTCCTTGCCGAGGACGTCGCCGAGTGCGTCGTCTGGGCGGTCAGCCGGCCTTCCCATGTGAACATCGACGAGATCGTCGTCCGGCCTCGCGATCAGGCGACGTCGACGGCGGTTCATCGTCGCGCTTGAGGGGTGGTTTCCTTTTCCTCTGCAGCAGTGTCTAAAGGGGTGGCGATGGCGAATCGCGTACAGAACGGAGGTCGGCGCTGGGCGACTCTGCTGGTCGTGGCTCTTTGGGCCTGTGTCGGGCAGGCGAGCGGTAGGATCGAGCGGTCGCCGAGCCCAGCCACGGGCTCCGGGACGGAGGCGCGGCCGCTGACCCAGGCGAGCGACTGGCAGGCGGTCGAGCAACTGATCGCGCAGCGCAAGTACCGGGCCGCGGCCGAGGCCGTGGCGCAGCTGCGGGGGCAAGCGCAGGTCGCGGGGGCGAGCGCCGAGTGGACCCGGGCCCTCGTCAAGGAGGTGCAACTGACGGTCGCTCTCGGTAGCGTCGAGACCGCCGTCAGGCTACTGCGCGAGACTCCCTGGCCCGCAGGCAAGGTCGAGCAGACGGTGCTGACACTGCTCTACGGCCACAGCCTGGCACGCTACCTCGACGTCTACGGCTGGGAGATCGGCCAGCGGGAGAGGGTCGCCACCGCCGATGACCTGGATCTCGAGCAGTGGACCCGGGCACAGATCGTTACCGCGATCGACGAGGCCTACAGCGGTCTGTGGGCCGAGCGTGATGCCTGGGGCGCCGAGCCGATCGGCGAGCTGGCCGAGTATCTCGACCAGAACGACTACCCGGCCCGAATCCGCGGCACCCTGCGCGACGTCGTGACGTACCTATGGGTCGAGTTTCTCGCCAATACGGCCTACTGGGCGCCGGAAGAGAGCCACACCGTCTACCGGCTCGACGTCGCGGCCCTGGCCGCCGGCGAGGCCTCGGCGAACAGCGGCCAGCATCCGCTCGTCCGCCTGGCCGCCGGGCTGGCGGACCTCGAGCGCTGGCATCGCGCCGGCGAGCGGCCGGAGGCGGCCTTCGAAGCCGTGCTCCAGCGCCTGAGTCGCCTTGAAAGCAACCTGACCCGCGACGCCGATCGCACGCTCGTGCGCCGGTATCTCGAGTCGGCGCTGACGGCCTTGGGCCGACACTACTCCTGGTGGTCGATGGGTCAGGCCCAGTTGGCCCGCATGGTCCAATCCGAGGCGGATCCCGACAGCCGCGTCAGGGCCCGGGACCTCGCTCAGGCGGGGCGCGATGCTCATCCGAAGAGCACTGGGGGCCGCCGGTGCGCCAGCCTGGTGGCGGGCTTCGAGGCGCCGGGGTTGAATCTCGAGTCGATGAGCTCCGATGGCCTCGGTCAGCGCTCGCTCCTGCTTCGGCACAAGAACCTCGCCACGGTCTTCTTCCGCGCCTACGCGCTCGATCTCGAGACCACCCTGACCGAGAGTCAGGACTTCAACCTGCTGCCCGACCAACGCCACATCGAAGGGTTGCTGGCGCGCGGCGAGCCGAGTCACCGCTGGCGGATCGACTTGCCGGCCACTCCGGACCTGCGCCAGCACCAGACCTTCGTCACGCCACCGTTCGAG
>JAPUJD010000339.1 GCA_027296385.1 Acidobacteriota bacterium
GCCAGAGGACGCTCTTACTGATTACTGATTACTGACTACTGATCACTGGGTGGGAGGGGGTGCTAGACGTCGAATTCCACTCCCTGGGCCAGCGGCAGCTCTTCACCCCAGTTGAGGGTGCAGGTCTGGCGCCGCATGTAGAGCTTCCAGGAGTCCGAGCCCGCCTCGCGGCCGCCGCCGGTCTCCTTCTCGCCGCCGAAGGCCCCGCCGATCTCGGCGCCCGAGGTGCCGATGTTGACGTTGGCGATGCCGCAGTCGCTGCCGCTCGCCGTCAGGAAGCGCTCGGCCGAGCGCATGCTCAGCGTGAAGATGGCGGAGGAAAGGCCCTGCGGCACGCTGTTGTGGAGCTCGATGGCCTCGTCCAGGTCGTCGAACTCGAAGAGATACAGCAGTGGAGCGAAGGTCTCCTCGCAGGTGATCGGCATGTGGGAGGTGGCCTCGACCAGGGTCGGCTCGACGAAAAAGCCGGGGCCCTCGATCACGCGCCCACCGTAGAGGATCTTGCCGCCCTCGCCGACCGCTCGCTCGAGCGCCTTCATCATGTCCTCGACCGCCCCGCCATCGACCAGCGGCCCCATCAGGGTCTCGGCGTCGAGGGGATCACCGATGCGGACCGACTGGTAGGCCTCGAGCAGCTTCTGCTTCATCTCGGCGGCGATGGCCTTGTGCAAGAACAGCCGGCGGGTCGTCGTGCAACGCTGGCCGGCGGTGCCGACGGCGGCGAAGAGCACCGCCCGCAACGCCAGATCGAGATCCGCGTCGTCCATGACGACGATGCCGTTGTTGCCGCCGAGCTCGAGCAGGCTATAGCCGAGCCGCTCGGCAACGACCCGGCCGACAGCCTTGCCCATGCGGACCGACCCGGTCGCCGAGATGAGGCGCATCCGGGGATCGGCGGCCATCGGTTTGCCGACCTGGTTGCGGTCGCCGATGGCGAGAGCGAAGATCGGCGGTGCGTCGTTGGCCTCGAGAACCCGCTGGGCGATCTTGGTGACCGCCAAGGCGCACAGTGGCGTCTTCTCCGAGGGCTTCCAGATCATCGAGTCGCCGCATATGGCGGCCAGCGCCGCGTTCCAGGCCCACACCGCCACCGGAAAGTTGAATGCGGTGATGATGCCCACCGGACCCAGAGGATGCCACTGCTCGTACATCCGATGCTGCGGGCGCTCGGAGTGCATCGACTTGCCGAAGAGCTGGCGCGACATCCCCACCGCCAGATCGCACATGTCGATCATCTCCTGCACCTCGCCCAGCCCCTCGCTCAGCAGCTTGCCCATCTCGAGGGACACGAGACTTCCGAGCGCCTCCTTGTGGCGCCGTAGCTCGTCGCCGAGCTGGCGCACGATCTCGCCGCGGGCGGGGGCCGTCCATTCACGCCATGGCTCGAAGGCCGCCTGCGCTGCAGCGGCGCAGCGCTCGTAGTCCGCGGCCTGGGCCGAGCGCACGCGGGCGAGCTCCTCGCCGGTGGCCGGGTTGATCGAGAGGATCTCCGGCCCCTGGGTCGCGATCCAGGAACCGTCGAAGGCGCCGGGATTCTCTGCGGCGATGCCGAGAGAGGCGAGGATCTCGCTAACTGTAGAAGATGCCGTGGTTTGGCTCATGCCATGCCTCCTGGGCGGCCGACTCGCGGCTCCGAGCTTCCGCAGCGGCTGTGGAAATCATTGTGCAAAAAGGGGGGCTCGAGGAGCGAATTCGCGGTGACAAGGGAGATTCGAGCGAATTGCACAGGATTCTGTGCAGGACTCGTAACTCCTTTGTTATCGGTTGTTTATGTCGTATGCGAGAATCCCTATGAGGGGGGCCACCGGCCATAAGTCGTGGAATTTCCGCAGTTTAGGCAAATCGGCGCCTGGACTGCCATGGCCGGAGTGGGACAGGATCGCTAGCTCGGGCTCGTGGCCAGGGCGTTTTCTAGGCGCCGCAAGCCCTCGCCGGCCTCCTCGGCCGTCAGACTCAGTGGCGGTCGGAAGCGTATGGACCGAACCCCTGAGGGCAGACCCAGCACGTCCGCGTCTAGCATCTGCCGGATCGTGTGGTCCCGGACCTCGCCGTCCGGTAGGTCGAAAGCTACGAACATTCCGCTTCCGCGGGCGTTGGTGACCTGGCCGGCGAAGCGCTTCTCGAGGCGTCGGAGGCCGGCCAGCAGCTCGGCGCCGACGCGGGCTGCGTTGTCGATCAGGCCTTCCTGCTCGATGATCTCGACATAGCGTTGGCAGCGGACCATGTCGACCAGGTTGCCGCCCCAGGTCGAGTTGATGCGGCTCGAGACGTGGAAGACCGACTCGACCTCGTCGAGACGGGGCCCGGCACAAATGCCGCAGACCTGAGTTTTCTTGCCGAAGGCGAAGACGTCGGGCAGGATGTCGAAGTGCTCGAAGCACCACCAGGCCCCGGTCGTGCCGAAGCCGGTCTGGACCTCGTCGAAGATGAGGAGGAACTCGCCCTCGTCGGCCAGGCTTCGCAGGGCCCGGAGAAACTCTGGCCGGAAGTGGTTGTCGCCGCCCTCCCCCTGAATCGGCTCGATGATCAGGCCGGCGATGTCGTCCGGATGGTCGACGAGCGCCTGTCGGATCTCGCCCAGAGCGTGTTCTTCGGCGGCGATCACTTCGCTCAAAACCTCGTCGGTGACTGGGAAGCGAAGCTTCGGGTTGGTGATTCGCGGCCACTCGAACTGGGTGAAGTACTGGGTCTTCACCGGATCGGTGTTGGTCAGCGACATGGTGTATCCGCTGCGCCCGTGGAAGGCCTCGCGGAAGTGCATGATCTGGCGGCCCTTCTCGCCCTTGCCGGCCGCCAGGTTCTTGCGCACCTTCCAGTCCATGGCGGTCTTGAGTGCGTTCTCGACCGCCAGGGCGCCGCCCTCGATGAAGAACATCTTGTCGGCGAGCGGTGCCGGGACGGTGCGCGCCAGGGCCTGGACGAAGTCGGCCATCTCGGTGGTGTAGAGGTCGGAGTTGGAAGGCTTGTTGATCGCCGCGGGCAGCAGACGCCGATGGAACTCGCGATTGTCGAGGCCCGGATGGTTGTAGCCCAGGGTGCAGGTCGAAAAGCAGCCGAAGAGGTCGAGCAGCTCACGTCCGCGGATGCTGTCGAACATGTAGGAACCGTGGCTGCGCTCGAGATCCATCACCATCGGCAGGCCGTCGGCGAGGATGTGGCGGCCGAGCGCCTGGCGGACCTTGCTAGCGGCTGGCGGGGCGGAGTGAAACACCGTCGTCGTCATGCGAAACCTCTGAAGTCGGTCGGCAGGGGAGCGGATGCTGACGTCCCGCGGGCAATTCAGCCTAGCACCGGCGCAGCCGGGGGGTCAACGAGCCGGGAGCAACGCTGCCAGGGGCGTTGAGAACCGGCGAGCAGGCTAGCGAATCTGCCGCACGGGATGTCCCTAGTCGGGCAAGCCGATGTCGGCCGGATCGAAATGGCGACGGCGCACGAGCTCACCGGCCACGGCGGTGCGGTTGCGCCCTGTCTCTTTGGCCACGTACATCGCGGCGTCGGCGAGTCGGAGCAGCGAGATCTTGCACCGTTCCGGGCTCAGGTCGGGGGTCGTGTGGCGGTGCAGGGAGGCGATGCCGATCGAGCAGGTGATCCCGGTCAGCTCGAGAGTCTCGGGCTGGATCTCGGACGGTCGAGTGCAGTAGACGCCGGAGGCGATGGCCTCGCGGAGCTCTTCCGCCAGATCGATGGCGACCTCGAGGCTCTTGCCGGGCGCTGCCAGCACGAACTCGTCCCCGCCGTAGCGGGCGGCGATCACCTCCGCGGCCTCGCAGCGCTTGCCCAGGAGCTGGCCGACTTCGCGCAGAACCTGACTTCCGACCAGATGGCCGTGCGAGTCGTTGACGTGCTTGAAGTAATCGAGATCGAGGAAGAGCAATGACAGATCGGAGGCGCTCTCCCGGCACTCATCGACGACCCGGGAGACGACGAGGTGGAGAGAGCGGTCGTTCAAGAGCCCCGTCAGGTTGTCCTTCTGGGCGATCTCTTGCGCCAGCCGGCCTTCGAGCACATTGCGAATCGCGATCGAGATGTAGTCGGCAAAGATCTCCAGCAGGTTGACGTCCTCGTGAGAGAAGGCGTTCGCCTCCTGTCGATCGATCAGCTCGAGCACGCCGCATACCTCGTCTCCGATTCGGATGGGAATCGCCACCAGAGAACGATTGCCGTAGTGTGCCGCGGCCGCCACCTCGGCATCGAGTCTCAAGCGCTCCGACTTGCCGCTGGCGTAGACTCGCGAAGCCACCGCGTTGGGCGAGTCGATGGTGGTGGCGAGCAGTTCGTCGGCACGCTCGCCGAAGGCGGCGATGAAGGTCAACGCCGGCGCCTGCCGGGCGGTCGGATTGTGCGGTCTGTCGAGGAGAATCGATCCGCCGCCCGAGGGCACGAATTCGTTCGCCTTGCGCAGGACCTCGACGAGGTTGTCGGCCAGGTTGAGCGTCCCAGGGTCACTCAGGTTCAGCGTCCGCCGATGGACGAAACGCTCGAGCTGATCGGGCTCGATGCATCGGAACTCAGACATCGCGAAGCCTATCTTAGAGTGCGACGGAGCTTTGTCGAGCGGAGTATCAACTCCTTGTGCAGGGCCGCCGTGTCGGAGAGCTGTGGCGCGTACCTGAGGTAGTGGAGGTCGTCCGCCAGCTCGACCAGGCGCTGGGCAGTTTCGACGCCGGCGCCTGCCTCCCTCAAACGCCGTCCCCATTGGGTGCTCGGCGTGCTGGGTGGAATATGCCAGCGACTCTTCAGGAAGTCGCGCCAGCCATTCTCGATCAGGGCTGCGGCCTCGCGCGGCTTCTCCTTCTTGGCCGCCAGCCGAAGCGCGGCGGCGAGAGCCGGGGCAGGGGAGTGGCTGCCCTCTTGCCCCATACGGCCCCAAGCCACCACGCCGAGAGTCCCCACCAGGAGTGCGACCAGGACCCACGGCAGCATCTGCGCCCAGTCGGTGCCCGCATGGGCGTTGCCCGCGGCCTGTTGCGGGGTCTCTCGAGCGGCGGTTGCAGCCTCGCTCCGGTCCAATTCTTCGGCGGGAGCGGCGGCTACCTCGAGCTGTGTTGCCGGTGCCCGGGCGGTCAGGAACTCACCTCGCGCCGGGTCGAAGTAGGACAGCTCGATCGCCGGCAGCCGGTATCGACCTGGGGCCTCGGGTACGAGCACGTAGCTCCACGTCCGGCGCCCCTGCACCTGGTTGCCGACGAAGCGTTCGTCGCTCTCCTGCTGCGGAGGGAAAGTTCGCAGGCCGGCGACTTCGGACAGCGTCGGCGCAGGCAGACCCTGGAGGTTTCCGCTACCGGAGAGCGTGATGGAGAAAGTCGCCGCATCGCCCATCGTCACCTGCGTGGGCATGAGCTCGGCAGCCACCCGCAACTTGCCAACCGCACCGCGGAACCCCTCGGGGGCCTGCGCTGGGAGCTCGCGCGCGTCGAGGCTCACGGCGTTGCTGTCCCGCCGGATTTGCCGACTCTGGGCGAACATCGAGCCAAACGTGCGGTCCGGCACTCGTATTCCGAGCTGGACTTTGGCGGACTCGAGCTCGATGGGGCCGGCCCGGAGGGGGAAGACGGCCCGTCGCAGCAGCGCGACCCGTCGGTAACGCTCGCCATCGATGTCCACCATCTCGGTCGTCGACTCCTTCGGCTGCGGCAGCTCACGGACCCAGAGGCCGTTGAAGTTCGGTAGCTTCTCGGGGCTTATCGAGGTGACGTCGGCTTGAGTGAAGAGGTATAGCGTGTACAGAGCTTGCTGGCCGACGAAGGGGTTTCTCGGCTGGACCTCGGCCCGCAGGAAGACCTTGGGACGGCTCACTGGGCGCCGGGGGCGCCCGTCGATGCGGGGGAAGAAATCCTCGAACGAATCGACCCGGCGACCTTGGGAGGGCTGTAGCCGCCCAACGAGATCCTGCTGCACCTCGATCGTCGCCTCCGGCAATTGGTAGACGTCGTTTCCGACCTGGACCTGAATCGAGTGGACTCGTGCCGGCCCGACGGTTTTCGGCCGCAATACCCAGCTCAGGGTCAGGCCGCGCGACGCTGCTCCGTTGACGAAGCGGAAACTTTGCGACGTACTCGGTCCGTTGACGACTTCCAGGTTGTCGAGCTCGAACGTGGGGTCGAAGTTGCGGCCGCCGAAGCCGCTGCCCTGGACCTCGATGCTCAGGTGAGCGAGCTCGTCGACACCGATCAGCTCGGGCTGGAGCCGCGCCGTCACCTCGAGCTCTCCCTCGCCACGCGCGGCCCAGGCGAAGAGCGGCAGGATCATCGCCACCAGGAACGAAACACGGTGTCCGGAGCTCACCAGTCGCGCTCTCCCTTCTTGCGCCTCTTCAGCCGCTCGGCTGCCTGATGCTGCCGCAGCTCCCGCTCGAGGTTCTCGACCGCTTCGAGGATCGCTGCCGCCTGCTCGGCCGTCATGTCCGGCTGGTCCTCGAAATTGAGCAGCGGCCGCTGCTGATTCTCATCGGGCTCGGGCTGCCCCTGGGAGTTGGGCTGCTCGGAGCTCTCCTCGCCCTCGGGCTGGGACTCGTCATCCTCGGGCGGGTCCTCGGAGCCCGCGGCCGAAGACCTCTCCTGGTCGCCCTGATTCTCGCTCTCCGGTGTCTCCTGGCCGTCGTCCTGGCTCGACTGCTGTTGCTCGAGTGCCTTCAGGGCGAGCTCGAGGTTGTGTTTGGCGTCGGCCTGGCCCGGGGCCAGACGCAACGAGCCCTTGAACGACTCGACGGCGGCCGCCGGGTCTTCGGCCTGGAGTTGAGCGTTGCCAAGATTGTAGAGCGCTCGTGGCAGCAAGTCGGTACCGGCCAGGCCTGCGGCCTGTTGCAGTTCTTCGGTCGCACCCTGACGCTCGGCCAGAAGGCGGCCGGTCCCGGCATTGAAGCGGGCGAGGGGAGCTCGCGGGGCGAGGCGGGCCGCGGTGTCGAGGGCCGCGGCCGCGGCCTCCGCGTCGCCTTCTTCGATCGCCACGAGCCCCTGTTCGGTGCGCTCGCGGGCATTGAACAGCCAGCCCTCTATCTTGGCCGGCATCTCGAGCCAGGAGCCCGAGCCGAGGATGAGCAGACTGCTTGCCAGGAGCGATCTCATCTCACGAGTCCTCCCGTGCCGGGCGAAGCGGAGAGGCTCCGAGGTGCAGTGTGAGAAAGAGCGCCGCGACGGCGAGCGGCCACTGGAAACGTTGGGCCAGCGTGCTGAGCACCTGGCCGTCGATCGAGCGCCGCTCCATGTGGTTGATGCCGTCGAGCACCGGCTCGAGCTCGACACCGAGGCCCGACACCCGCAGATAGACTCCGTCGGTCTCGCGGGCCATCCGCTCGAGCAACTTTTCGTTGAGCTTGCTCACGACGACGTGCCCTTGCTCGTTCTGCTTGTAGGCGTCGGAGCCGGGGAGCCGTATGGGTGCGCCTTGCGGCGAGCCGATGCCGAGGCTGTAGACGACGGCGCCCGCTTCGCCCAGGAGCCTCAGGATCGCCTCCTCCTTCTCGCTGTGGTCTTCGCCGTCGGAGAGCAGCACGATCGCCCGGTGCTTCTGGTTGTCCGGCGGGAAGAGGGCCACGGCGCGCTCGAGTGCGGGGCGGAGCAGAGTCCCTGGCGTCGGCAGGCTGGCGGGCAGCACGGTGTCGAGCAGGAGGTCGATCACGGCGCTGTCGACCGTCAGCGGCGCCAGTACGATCCCCTCGCCCTCAGCCTGCACGAGGGCGACGCGATGCCCGGGCAGGCGATGAGTCATCTCCCGAACCAGGTTTCGGGCCACGGTGATGCGATCCGGCTTGACGTCGGCAGCCACCATCGACAGCGACGAGTCGAGGACGAAGACGATGTCGACTCCCTCGCGCTCGACCGTCTCCTCGATCGTTCCCCAGCGCGGCTCGGTAAGGGCGGCTGCGGCCGCCAGGACCGCCAGCGCCAGAGCCGTGACCGAGAGCACCAGATGACGACCGCCGGCGTCGAGTGTCAGCCGGTGCCAGAGGCTACGCGCGGCCCAGGCCGACAGGGCGTCGAGGCGCCGCCGCCACAGCCAGACAGCGGCGATGGCCGCCAGCGGTGCGGCCAGCAGCAGCCAGAGGAGCTCGGCGCGCGCCAGGGTCATGGCTCCACCGTCAGGTTGAGGGTGCTGATGAGAAGTGGCAGCAGGAGGAGTGCGAGTGCGCCCCAGACGAGGGGCTGGAAGGCCTCCTCGTAGCGGACGTAAGTCTTGGTCGCAATCTCCGTCTTCTCGAGCTGGTCGATCTCGGCGAAGATTTCCCGCAGCGCGGTCTCGTTGCTTGCCTTGAAGAATCTGCCGCCGGTGCGCTCCGCGATCTGGCGCAGCAGTTCCTCATCGACCTCGACGTCCATCAGCACTCGCCGCACTTCGCGCCTTCCTGTGCGTGGATCCTGCATCGGCAAGGGTACGTAAACGCGACCGGTCGTGCCTACGCCGACTGTGTAGACCTTCACCGCGAGACCCTTGGCGATGGCGGTTGCCGAGGCCGGGTCGATCGCGCCCGCGTTGTTGACTCCGTCGGTGACCAGGACGATGACCTTGGACTTGGCGCTGCTGTCCTTGAGCCGAGCCGTCGCGTTGGCCAGCCCGAGACCGATGGCGGTGCCGTCCGGAAGGCTGTCGAGCTCGATCGTGTCGACCAGAAAATGCAGCATCCGGCGATCGGTGGTCAATGGCGAGCGGGTCATGGCGGCGCCGGAGAAGATGGTCAGGCCGATCCTGTCTGCCGGCCGTCGGTCGATGAAGTCGTTGACCACACGCTTGGCCACTTCGAGGCGGTTCTTGGGCTGGAAGTCCTCCGCTGCCATGCTGCCCGAGATGTCGAGGGCGATCTGGATGTCGATGCCCTTGGTCAGGCTCTCGTCCCAGCTGTAGCCCAGTTGAGGGCGGGCCAGGGCGAGAACCAGGAGGGCGAAGGCGAGGCCGCGCACCGCGAAGGGCACGTGTAGGCGCCAAGCGCCCCCGGCGCTGTCCGGCAGCCGGCTCACGCGAAGCGCTCCGGTACCGCGGTGCCAGCGCCACCAGATCAGAAGCGGGATCAAGAAGAGAAGCCAGAGCCAGGCCGGGTCATGGAAGCGCGAGAGAGGGCTCAAACCACGGCCTCCGGTCGCTGGGCCTCGTCGGGTGCGGGCTGTAGCCACTCTTCGACCCTCTGGGCGAGTTGTTCGGTGTCGTCGAGGCGGTGGCTGGCGCTGTCGGAGTCGGCGGCGCCGCGGGCGAACTTGATCTGGTCCGCCTCGCGCAGCAGCACGAGAGTGTCGCGAACCAGCTCCGGCGGGACCTGTCTCTCGCGCAGTTGGCGCTGGATCTGGGTGGTGGTGCCCTCGGCCGCGGGGAAGCCGACGGCCCGGCCGATATAGCGGCGCAGCTCGAGGCTCAACCCGGTCATGAGGCGCCCGGCGTCGTTTTCGGCTCGCAGTCGGATCAAGGCTTGGCCGAGCGCGTCGATCGGGCTCAGGGCCATTGCCGCCAGCGTCTGGCGGATCCGGTGCGCGACGCGCAGCAGCAGGAAGCCGAGGACGGCGCAGGCCAGGCCGAGCACCGCCGTCATCCACCAAAAGCGCGAGCCGGCAGGCAGCTCCCGGACCGGTTCCGGCGGCAGGGGAGCGATCTCCTCCTCGCCCGGCGGCAGGACGGACTCGACCTGCAGAATCTTGGGCTCGGTACCCACCACGCTGGCGGCTGTGCCAGTTGTCGGCACCTGCACCTCGACCGCCGGCAGGGTAGCCAGACCGGTCTCGAAGACGGTGAGGGCCAGGCGCTGGCGCCAGATGCCGTCGCCTTCGTCGAGCGGCTCTCCCACGGTCAGAATCTCGGCGTCGCCCCAGTGCTCCCCCCAGACGGGGAAGCGGGGCGGCGCTGCCTGCGAGGCGTCGGTCTCGAGCGTCAGGACGGCTTCCACGCGGTCGCCGATGCTGATGCTCGAAGGCGTCAGCTCCACTGTCAGCCGCGGCAGGAGGGCGGACTCGGTGACCGGTTCGGGGCCGTCGTGCGCCGTCGGTTTGTCTGCGACCTGAGCGAGGCTCGGCGAGGTGGCGAGCAGGAGGGCTGCCACCGCTAGGGTGAATCTCTCACCCCAGGCTGAGTACTTCACCGCTGCAGCCTCTTGCGGCGCCGTTCGAAGAAAGAGACCAACGCGGAGAGGTAGGGCCGGTCGGTCCGTAGCTCGAGGTGATCGATGCTCAGCTTACGCGTCCAGCGCAACAGGTCGTCATGCTGCGCCTGGCGGCGTCGGCCGTAGGCTCGGCCCCAACGCTTGCCGGACAAGACGGCCAGCCGGCCGGTCTCGGCGTCGCGCACCGGTACCGGTCCGACGGCCGGCAGGGTGCGGTCTCGGGGGTCGGAGATCTGTACCGTGACGAGGTCGTGACGCGCGGCGCCCGCTTTCAGGGCCTCGCTGAAAGGAGTCTCCACGAAGTCGGAGATGAGGAAGAGCACCGAGCGCTGCTTGAGATTGCGCAGGACGGCCGGCATGGCGGCGTCGAGGTCGGTCTCGCCATGACCCTGGCGCGAGAGGATCTCGCGGACCACGCGTAGGACGTGGGTGCGGCTGTGCCGCGGGGGCAGGAACAACTCGAGCCGGTCGCTGATGAGCGCCGCGCCGACCCGATCCCGGTTGCGCAGCGCGGCGAAGCTCAAGAGCGCCGCGATCTCGGCAGTCTGCTCGCGCTTGAGGATCGTACGCGAGCCGCAGTTCTGGCTGCCCGAGACGTCGACCACCACGAAAACCGTCAGGTCCCGCGACTCGACGTACTGCTTGACGAACGCCGTGCCCATTCGGGCGGTGACGTTCCAGTCGATCGAGCGGATGTCGTCGCCCGGCTGGTAGGGGCGCACCTCCAAGAACTCCATGCCGCGACCTTTGAACACCGAGTGGTACTCGCCGGCCACGCCCTCGTCGACGAGGCGCCGGGTCGAGATCTCGATGCGTCGCACCTTGCGCAGCAGCTCCTGCGACAGCGGTGCCTGGGCCGCGGTTTGCCGGGTCATCTTCAGGGCACTTCGATGCGGTCCAGGATACGCGCGACGAGATCGTCCGTCGATACCTCCTCGGCCTCGGCCTCGTAGGAGGCGACGAGCCGGTGGCGCAGCACGTCGGTGGCGATCTCCTTGACGTCTTCTGGAATGACGTAGCCGCGGCCGCGAAGCAGCGCCATCGCCTTGGCGCAGCGGGCGAGAAAGAGGGTCGCGCGGGGCGAGGCGCCGAAGGAGATCAAGTCCTCCAGGTCGGCGCAGCCGGCGGCCCGAGGGTTGCGCGTGGCGGACACCAGATCGAGGATGTAGCCTCTCATTTTCTGGTCGAGGTAGACCGAGTCTGTCAGCTGGCGCAGCTCAGCGAGCTTCAGTCGGTCGATAACGGCTCGCACCTCGATGTCACGCTCGACCATCATGCGCTCGAGGATCGCTTCCTCCTCGGCCCGGGTCGGATAGTCGAGGCGGAGCTTGAGGGTGAAACGGTCGATTTGGGCCTCGGCCAGGGGGTAGGTGCCTTCCTGCTCGATCGGATTCTGCGTCGCGAGAACCATGAACGGATCGTCCAAGGGGTAGGTCGTATGCCCGAGCGTGATTTGGCGCTCTTCCATGGCCTCGAGCAGTGCCGACTGCACCTTGGCCGGCGCGCGGTTGATTTCGTCGGCGAGCAGCAGATTGGTAAAAAGCGGTCCTTGCCGTGGCACGAACTCGCCCTCTTTCTGATCGTAGATCAGCGTGCCGAGCAGATCGGCCGGCAGAAGGTCGGGGGTGAACTGGACGCGCTTGAAGTCGACGTCGAGCGTGCGCGCCAGCGTGTTGACGGCCAGGGTCTTGGCCAGTCCGGGGACTCCCTCGATCAGTAGATGGCCGCGGACCAGGAGCCCGATGAGGAGGCGGTCGACGAGGTAGTCCTGGCCGACGATGACCTTGCGGATTTCGTTCTCGATTTCGCGCAAAACGAGTGTGTCGCGTTCGATGCGAGCTGTCAGTTGTCCGATATCTGGTTCCATGCTTCCTGGGTCCCTCCGGCGCAGCGAAGGCTGCGCGCGCACGAATGCGTCAGGAGGCTGCAATCGCAGTGCCAGCCGGAAAGTACGCCCTGGCAGGCTCTGCCTGTGGTTTCGGCCCCTCGGCCCGGGCTTAGGTGGTCGCGCCGATGCCAAATTGGCGTGGATCGGCTCGAGAAAGCCGATAGGGTTGGCTGATGGATCGCCCTATGCTCAGAAAGCGACTCGGCCAGCATCACCTTCGGGACTCGGCCTTGTGCCGTCCTCTGGTCGAGTACCTGGATCCGGCTGGTTGGCGAGTGATCGAGATCGGCCCGGGCGGCGGAGTGCTGACCGAGGCCCTGCTCGCCGCCGGCGCCAGAGTCACGGCCTGGGAGCTCGACCGTGACTGGACCTTCGAGATGGCGCGCCGCTTCGCGTCAGAGTCGCGCCTTCGACTGGTCAACGCCGACGCTCTCACACTGCCGTGGGAGAGGATAACGTCGCCGTTCAAGGTCGCCGGCAACCTGCCGTACAACGTGGCGACAGTACTGATCGATCGCATGCTGGATCACGGCACGCGGATAGCCCGGGCCGCCTTCATGGTGCAGCTCGAGGTGGCCCGGCGGCTCGTGGCCGGCCCGGGGACCAAGGCCTACGGTGCCGCGAGTGTGCTCACCGCTGCCCGGGCTCAGGCGCGGATTCTGGCCCGCGTCAGGCCGGGCAGTTTCATTCCAGCGCCCAAGGTCGAGAGTGCGTTCGTCGGCCTCGAGCCGCGGCGAGAAGCCCCGACGCTCTCAGAGCTCGACGAGCTGCGCAGCCTGGTCTTCGCCGCCTTCGGCCAACGTCGCAAGACGCTGCGCAACTCCCTGGCGACTCGTTGGCCCCGTGCCCGAGTCGAAGTTGCCATCGAGCAGGCGGGTCTACGGCCCGACGTCCGGGCGGAGCAGCTCTCGTGCGCTGAGTTCGGGGAGCTTTTGAATCAGCTCCACGCGGTGTAGAGTCTTGAACTGGAAAGCCCTGCAATGAAGGGGATTTAGCGCTGACCAACTCGATCAAGAAGCCGGCCGAGAGGCGGCCTCGCCTGTCCCCTGACAAGGCGCGTGAGCTGCTGGCTCTGGTGCTGTTGCTCATCGGTCTGTTGGTGGCGCTGAGCCTCGTTTCGTACCGGTCCGACGACCCGAGTTTTCTCTACGAGACGACCGAGGAGGTTGGGGTTCGCAACTTGATCGGCCCCCTGGGGGCGCAGCTGGCCGCCGCTGGTTTCGGTTTCTTCGGACTCACTGCCTTCCTGCTGCCGGTGTTCTTGCTGTGGGCCGCCTGGCGACAGGCGCGCTGGCGCAGCACGGACAAAGTGGTTGGGCGTGGCATTGGGGCTGTCATTCTCGTCATCAGCCTCCCGGCTTTGCTGGCGCTGATCCTCACGTCGGTCGAGTGGCGCGGCGACTCCCTCAGTGCCGGGGGTCTCCTTGGCGACCTGCTGGCCGGGGGAGCGGAGAAGCTGGCTGGCTTCACCGGTGCCCTCTTCCTGCTTCTCGCCAGCGTGGTCGTCGGCGCCGCTTTGCTGGTCCAGTCGACGCTGGGAGAGATGGTGGCCAGCTGGCGTGATCGCTGGTTCTCCGGCTGGCAGGGCCTGACGCTGAGACGGGCGCGCCAGCGCGAGCGCCGCGAGCGGGAAGAAATGCGCCAGCGGGTCGTCGCCAAGCACCGCCAACAGCCCGCCGAGCCCGCTGGAGAGGTTGCGATCGACCTGCCGCTTCGGGTGCAGGAGAAGAGCGGGGACGGCAAGTTCACTGTGCGCCGGGTGAAGGCGCTGGTCGACGAAGTACCGGGCGCGGTGATCGCGAAGTCTGCCATCAAGCGGCGCTCGCGTGGCGAGCCCGAGTCCGAGATGCCGCAGGCCGAGATACCGTTCCCCAAACCTCGGCCAGGGCCCAAGGGTGCCCTGCCGCCGCTCGATCTGCTGCGTACAGACCTCATCGAACCGAAGATCGAAGAGGATGAGCTCGTCCAGCTGGGACAGGTCATCAGGCAGCGCTGCGCCGAGTTCGGCGTCGAGGGTTCGATCGCTGGGATCAGCCCGGGGCCGGTGATCACGGTCTACGAGTTCCAGCCGGCTCCGGGAGTGAAGGTCAGCCAGATCGTCAACTTGCAGGACGATCTGGCGCTGGCGCTCAGAGCCGAGTCGGTGCGCATCGAGCGATTGGCTGGCCGCTCCACTCTCGGGATCGAGGTGCCCAACGCCGAGCGCTCGATCATCCGGCTCGGCTGGCTGCTGGCCGACAGGCGCTTCAAGACGGCGCGCTCCGCGCTCACCATGGCCCTGGGCACGACGATTCACGGTGAGCCGTACTACACCGACCTCGCCATGGCGCCGCACTTGCTGGTGGCCGGCGCCACCGGCGCCGGCAAGAGTGTCGGCCTCCAGAGCATGATCACCTCGATCATCTACAAGGCGCGGCGCGAAGACGTGCAGTTCATCTTCATCGATCCCAAGCGCATCGAGCTCGGGGCCTACAAGGACATCCCGCACCTCAAGGTCGAGGTCGTCGTCGAGCCCAAGAAGGCCTCCAACGCCCTGCGCTGGGCCGTGGCCGAGATGGAGCGCCGCTACCGGATGCTGGCGGAGGTCCACGTGCGCTCGATCGAGTTCTACAACCGGGCGATCACCGACTCCGAAGTGCAAAAGCGCCTCGCCTTGTCGGAGGGCGAGAGCGAGCTCTCGACCTCCGACCTGGAGCCGTTGCCGTACTACGTCATCGTAATCGACGAGCTGGCGGATCTGATGACGGTGGCGGCAGCGGACGTCGAAGCTTCGATCGCCCGTCTGGCCCAGATGGCCCGGGCCGTGGGAATCCACTTGATCGTCGCCACCCAGAGGCCGTCGGTCGACGTCCTGACTGGCACCATCAAGGCAAACTTCCCCTGCCGCATCTCCTATGCCACGGCCAGTCGCCACGATTCACGGACCATCCTCGACGGCGTCGGTGCCGAACGCCTCCTGGGCAATGGCGATATGCTCTTCATGCCGCCGGGAACCTCGCGGCCGATTCGGTTGCACGGCGCCCTGATCACTGAGCAGGAGACCGCTGCGCTGGTGCGTTGGCTCAAGAAGCAAGGGCCCCCGCAGCTCGACTCCAGCGTGCTCGAAGAACCGGCCGACAAGCGCCGTGGCGGCAACGGCGCAAGCAACGGAGACGAAATGTTCGAAGAGGCGGCGCGGCTCGTCATCGCCGAGCGCAAGGCGTCGGCCAGCTTTCTCCAGCGCCGCTTGCGGGTCGGCTTCTCGCGCGCCGCTCGGCTCATCGACATGATGGAGCAGGACGGCCTGCTGGGCCCGCCGCAGGGGTCGAAGCCACGCGACGTGCTCGTGGGAAGAGACTACTTCGACGAGATAGACCGTACGAAGGAGGGCGTCTGAGCGCTGGCCGGATCGAGCGCGTCGCTTTTTTCGGCACTCCCGAGTTCGCAGTTCCTGCGCTCGATGCCCTGTGTGAATCCGGTCGGCGACCTCTCTTGGTCGTGAGCCAGCCGGCGCGCCCGGCAGGGCGGGGCCGCGAGCTCCGGGACCCGCCGGTTGCAAGCTGGGCCAAGGCGCGGGGCCTCGAGGTCGTGCAGCCGGCCAAGACTCGCACACGCCGGTTTCGCCAATCGATCGAAGCGCTCGACCTCGACCTGGCGGTCGTGGCGGCCTACGGTGAAATTCTCACCCCGCAGCTGCTGACAGCGCCGCGATTCGGCTTCGTCAACGTGCACGCCTCGCTCCTGCCCAGGTATCGCGGCGCCGCGCCGATCCAGGCGGCCATCGCCGCCGGCGACGAGGTGACCGGGGTCACCATCATGCAGGTCGAGTCGGGGCTCGACAGCGGGCCCATCCTGCTCAGGCGCGAAGTGGCGATCGTCCCCGACGAGACGACCGCCGAGCTAGCGCCGCGCCTCGCGCGTGCCGGCGCCGCGCTCCTGCTCGCGACGCTCGACCGACTCGAAGTCGGGGACCTGGTCCCGCACCCGCAGGACTCCCGGCTCGCGACCTACGCCCCCAGGCTGGTCAGGCGGGACGGGATCGTCGACTGGTCGCGGACGGCTGGCGCGCTTTACGACCTGCTGCGCGCCTACAGGCCCTGGCCGGGCCTCACGGCCGAGCTCGAAGGCGAGACGATCAAGCTGCTGGCATTCCAACCGCTGGCTTCGGTCGAGGGTGAGATTCGAATCGGCCGGGTGCTGGGTACCGAGGCCGATGCAGTGATCGTGGGCTGCGGATCGGGCACCGCTTTGCGGCTGGAGCTCGTCCAGCGGCCGGGACGCGGGCCGGTGAGCGGCGCCGAGTGGGCACGATCTCTGGCCGGGCCTGGGCCGGACTAACGGTGGCGTCGATAGAGCGCGGCCAGGCGCTGCGGCGACACCCCGAGCAGATACAGGCCCCAGATCAGCCAGTTGACGGCGATGGTCCTCAGCATGCCGTTCTTGACGAAGCGGCGCGGCGAGGTGACGACAGGTCCATCGAGGATCGCGACGCGGTAGCTACGTTTCAGCCGTCGCATCAAGTCGAGGTCCTCGAGGATCGGCCAGTCCTTGAAACCGCCCAGGGATTCGAAGGCGGTGCGGGTGATGAACTGCGCCTGGTCGCCGAGAGGCAACTTCGTCAGCGCGGTGCGCCGGTTGATCCAGCCGGCGCCGAAGCGCAGTAGCGCCCCGGCTGCGTCGAAGCGGATCTTCGAGCCGCCGCCGTCGAAGCCGGCGGCCAGCGCGCCCTCGATCTGAACCCTGCTGTCTTTTGGCAGAACGGTATCGGCATGGAGGAAAAGCAGGACGTCGCAGTCGGCCGCGGCGGCTCCCCGGTTGAGTTGGGCACCACGACCGGCGCTGCCATTGACCACCCGGGCGCCCGCCTCGCGGGCCAGCTCTGGCGAGCCGTCGCTGCTGCCGCCGTCGGAGACGATGACCTCGTCGGCGACAGATCTAGCATTGGCTATGCAGGCGCCGAGGGTCGGCGCCTCGTCCACCACGGGGATGATGATGCTCAGG